>CAYMRN010000148.1:0-5015 GCA_964392855.1 uncultured Sphaerochaeta sp. | reverse complement strand
AGGAAGCAATAAAGGAAGCGGAAGCGAAAAGCAAAGAGCTTTTGCTTGAGACTCGTGATCAGTTGTTAAAAGAACAACAGCAGCAGGAACGAGAAGCTAGAGAAAGGCGAAGTGAAATGCAACGCTCGGAGAGACGACTCTTGCAAAAAGAGGAGAACATCGAGCATAAGCAAGCCGAATTGGATGCTATCAGAAAGCAATTGGGAGATCGGGAAGCTAGTCTTACCCAAAAAGAACTTGAGGTTGCTGCAAAAGAGAGCAACCTGTTTACTGAAATTGAACGCATAGCAGGCATGAGCGCTGAAGAGGCGAAAAACACAATTATGGAGAGCATGTACAATGATGCTCGACGTGATGGTCAGGTGATGATCAATAAGATCGAACAGGAAGCACAGCTTTCTGCCGATAAGAAGGCACGGGATATTGTGGTTACCTCAATACAGCGCCTTGCTACTGAGGTCACCGGCGATGTCACTATCAGCTCTGTGAGCCTGCCTAGTGACGAGATGAAGGGAAGGATCATCGGCCGTGAAGGTCGGAACATCCGGACCCTTGAGACTCTCACCGGAGTAGATGTCATCATAGACGATACCCCGGAGGCGGTGGTCATCTCGTGTTTTGATCCTGTACGCAAGGAGATTGCCCGTGTGTCGTTGGAGAGGTTGGTTCAGGATGGTAGGATCCACCCAGCCAGGATTGAGGAAGTGGTCAACAAGGTCACCAAGGAGATCGGCAGAATTATCGCCGATGAGGGTGAGAAAGTCATCTTTGAGCTTGGTGTGCACAACGTGGGACCTGAAACCATCCGTGCCCTTGGCAGACTCTATTTCCGTACCAGCTATGGCCAGAACGTGCTCAGTCACTCCAAGGAGGTAGCTATCCTCTCAGGAATGATCGCAAGTGAGGTCGGAGCGAATAGTGAGCTCGCAATGCGCGCAGGGCTGTTGCACGACATCGGTAAGGGAATCGAGACAGAAAGTGATGCTAACCATGCTGAGCTTGGCTCTGAGATGGCTAAACGCCTTGGGGAAGATCCCCGGGTTGTCAATGCTATTCTGGCACACCACAACGATACCGAACCCACTACCATTGAGGCAGTCATCGTTCAGATCGCTGATGCCATCAGTGCAGCGCGTCCTGGAGCCCGTCGTGAAACGCTGGACAACTATATCAAGAGGCTTGAGTCCCTTGAGCATATTGCTGAGAGTTTTGCCGGAGTGGATAAGGCATTCGCCATCCAGGCAGGTCGCGAACTCAGGATCCTGGTCAACAACGAGCAGGTTTCTGACGAAGGGGCCAAAGATATTGCCAAGGGTATCGCCAGTCGCATTGAGGCTGAGCTTCGGTATCCCGGTAGGATCAAGGTGACCATCATCCGTGAGATGAGGGTCGTCGAATATGCTAGGTAGGTTGCAGAGTGTCTGATAAGAAAACGCTTGTAGCCCTGCTGCTCGGGGATGTCTGCGGACAACCCGGATGCAGGGCGCTTTTTATGGGCCTTGGCTCTCTGGTCAAGGACTATCGCTCTGATATGGTCATCGTCAATGGCGAGAATGCTGCCAATGGCTTTGGCCTTTCGGCCTCCCTCATGGAACAATTTTTCTCCCTAGGTGTCGATGTCATCACCAGTGGGAACCATATCTGGCAGCAGGATGACCTTCGCGCTCATCTAGATAGTGAGAAACGCCTTCTCCGTCCTGCCAATTACCCACCCCAAGCCCCAGGGCATGGCTCGGTAGTTGTGGACATCAAGGGGACCAAGGTGGCTGTGCTCAACTTGCAGGGACGCATGCAGCTTCCGGCCATCGACTGCCCGTTTAGGGTAGGTATGGAACAGGTGCAGAAACTGCGTAAGGAGACCCCGTTGATCCTGGTTGACTTCCATGCGGAGAATACCGAAGAGAAGGAGGCCCTCAGTCTCCACCTCGACGGGAAGATATCTGTCCTGGTCGGCACCCATACTCATGTGCAGACCTCCGATGAGAAGATTCTTCCCAAAAAGAGTGGGTACATCACTGACCTAGGTCTGTGTGGCCCTTCGGAGAGTGTCATTGGCTCTAGGGCTGACATATCCATCGAACGACAGCTTACCCAGATGCCCATGCGTAGCGAGATAGCCGATACTCCCCCTGTCTTGCAGGGCGTCTGTGTCAAGATTGATGTCGCTACGGGAAACACCCTGAAGATTGAACGGTTCAGCAGGAGCTTTCTCATCTGATGAAACTGAAGAAGAAACCTCTGTTGCAGCTGCTTATGCATCAGTATGGCAACGAGTACACCAAAGACCAGCTTAACGCCTTCATAGCTTGCAGGAATGTCTATGCCGACGGAGAGCTCTCAACTGACCCTAGGCAGATGTTGGATGAAACTAGCACGCTCTCGCTCAGCTTTGAGCGGTACGTCTCGCGAGGTGGCTACAAGCTAGAACACGCCTTGGATGCGTTCTCACTCCCGGTCGAAGGACTTGTCATGCTGGACGCAGGCTCCTCTACAGGAGGCTTTACCGACTGTCTGCTTCAACGCGGGGCAAAAATAGTGCACAGCGTCGATGTCGGGTATAACCAGCTGGATTGGCGCCTGAGGACAGACAGTCGAGTCCTCGTGCATGAGAAGCAGAACATCATGACCCTTGAGTCGTTGGATCCTCCCGCCCAGGCGGCAGTGTGCGACCTCTCCTTCCGCTCTATCGGCGAAGCAGCTTCCCATATTCTCTCGCTGGCTGGGGATACCTGGCTGGTAGCCCTCATCAAGCCACAGTTTGAGGTCCCCAAGGGTTTGGAGGACTTCACGGGGGTGATCACCGACCCAGCTCTGCTAACTGAGGTGATGCACACTGTCTACTCCTTCCTTTCTGATGAGGGGGTGGGCTTTCATGCCCTGACGATGAGTCCCCTCACCGGGCATAAGGGGAACAGGGAGTTTCTTGGCCTGTTGAAAAAGTCGGAAGGCCTGGATGCTGCCTCCTTTAGAGGCCGTCTGGAAGCATTGCTCGCTCTCCCTCAATCAGCAGGACGATATCCTTGACTTGGGAAAACCCTCTGCCAGTCCGGTAGAGTTGTTCATATGCCCCTTTCACGTCCTGACTCTCCAAAAAGTGGCGACTTAGGTCGATATAGAGCACTTTGTTCGAGAGGGTGATCCCCCGTAAGGCTGTCTTGGCATTGATCGAAGAGACCGCCCCCTTTTTGAGGGCTTGGAGGTCCGGACCGCTGAGCAGGCTCTCAAAGGTATCATGATAGGCAGAACCTCCCAATCTGACCAGCTCCTGGCTGAAAGCGCTAAGAGTCCCGTCTGCAGTGAAGAACCAGACCTTTGCCTGTTGCTCTCCTTTCCCCTTTTGTGTGGTTGAGGCTGAGCCAAGGAGGGTGAGCACCCCGCTTTGGCGGATGGAAGTCCGCACGACAGGAAGCCCTATGGCCAGTACCACCGCGGTAAAAAGAACCCAGACGCCAAAGAGGATGAACGCGTGCCTGCCCCCTTGTCCCTTGTTAGGTATTCGCCTCTCTTCTTGCTTGTCATCCATAGGTCCATTCTAGTAGAATTGGTGTTGGGTTTCCAGCTTTACATGAGTGGATAAAGCCCGTATAGTAGACTACATATGAGGATATTCAAGGGTATCGCAGCTTCTGAGGGTCTCTCTAAAGGGAAAGCCCTATTACATGTACGCTCTTCCACGGTGGCGAAAAAGCAACACATCATGGCATGGGGCGTACAGGATGAGCTGCGTAAATTTCGAACAGCTGTAGAGCAGGCAAGAAGGGCCTTGGAAGAGCACCAGGGTCCTGATATCTCAGATGAGCCTGCAGAGATCCTGCAGACTCATCTGATGATGCTCAGCGATCCCGAATACATTGCCCAGATAGAGGAGTATATCTCCACAAACCTGGTATGTGCTGGGTGGGCTGTGGAGTCGGTGACCGACAGCATGGTTGCACTGCTTGAGGAATCCCCTGATGAGATGCTCAAAGAGCGAGGAATTGACTTCAAGGATGTATCGCTTCACCTGCTTGACGCCCTGAGTAACCATAACAGGCGTACAGTGAAGAACCTTACCGAGGATGTGATCCTTGTAGCTGACTCTCTTATGCCCAGTGAGCTTTTCTCGATGGATAAGAGGCATATCATCGGTATCGCCTTGGATGGGGGAGGCCGGGCAAGCCATGTGGCCATATTGGTACGTGCGTTCAATATTCCCTCTGTCATCGCCTTGGGAACCGCATCCCAGAAGGTTCGTGACGGTGATGAGATACTGCTGGATGGAAATTACGGTGAGGTTGTCATCAGGCCCGATTTGACAGCGGTGCAGAACCTGAATGAACGCTATGCCCGCTGGCTAGAGCATGAACAAGAGTTGAGGCAGATGATTGACCTGCCTACCATCATGAGCGACGGACGTGAGGTGCTGCTCAAGACAAATATCCAGACAGTCTGTGAGGTTGGTTCAGCCAAAGAGGTCGGTTCTTCAGGTATAGGCCTCTTCCGGTCGGAATTCCTTTTCATGGATAGCGAAGGGGGCTCCTCTGAGCAACAGCAGTTTGAAGCCTATCGCGAGGTCATCGAGTCAATGGCACCGCTTCCGGTGACCATCCGCACCATTGATGTCGGGGGGGATAAGATTGTTTCGGGAATGGGTATTGATGAGAAAAACCCTATTCTCGGCTGGAGGGCCGTAAGGTTCTGTCTCTCTCGCAAGGACATATTCAGCGTCCAGCTGCGGGCCCTGCTGCGGGCAAGCGTCTATGGGAAGCTGAGAATCATGTTTCCCATGATCAGCGGAGTGGAGGAGCTGAATGCAGTGCTGCACCTCTTTGAACACGTCAAGGAAGAGTGCAGGATTGAGAACATCCCCTTTGATCCTGATATCCAGGTCGGCACGATGATAGAGGTCCCCTCTGCAGCATTGTGCTCTGATATTCTCGCTAAAAAGGTGGATTTCTTCTCTATAGGAACCAATGACCTCATCCAGTATACCATTGCTGTCGATCGGGGAAATGAGAAGATAGCCCACCTGTTCC
>CAYMRN010000147.1:0-5036 GCA_964392855.1 uncultured Sphaerochaeta sp. | reverse complement strand
ACCACCTGGTCAAACCATGCCAAGAAAGAGCTGATGAACAACCCTGTTTTTGACCTTTCGGCACAGGATGTGGATACCTACATCCTCAGGTCTACCCCTGTCAGCTACGAGGAGAAGCAGCTCGCTGTCTTCCGCAGTGAGAAGCAGTTCTATGACAAGATCAAAAGGCTGAAAGAGTTCCTCACTTCAAAAGGTGATGTGGAAAGTGACTTCTTCTATGAGATGGTAAAGTATTTCAGCGACATGTTCCTTGAGGAAAATGGTGCGCTCAAGCCCATCGGTGAGGTCACTGACTATACCTTCAGCGCATTCCTGCTCCTGGAGGACCTGGTGGAGAAGCAGAACATGAACTTCATCAACCGTGTGGAGGGCATCACCTTTAAGGAGCTTTTTGAGCGCTCCGAAAATGTCGAGGAGCATTTCAATGCGATCAAGGATCCTGAACTGAAGAAAAGCTTCATTGACCATGTAGTTGAGGAGATTCCCGGTTGGAGCAAGGTGCTTGCATCGCTGTTCCAGTACTACCTCACCAGCTACATCCCCGAGATCTTCCGCCAGCACAAGAAGACCGCTGAATTCAATAAGGTCTATAAGGATGCAGTGGAGAATTTCAAGGAGAAGGCCTCCACACTCATCTACCTCATCAAAAACTCTGATGAGAAGCAGTGGGAAAAGGCGGGCGTCTCCTCAGAACAGCTCTTGTTCACGGAGTTGCAGCTGCTTGATTATACCAACCGTTGCATCGACTCCCGCAGGGAAGTACAGGAAAACCGTAAAAACACCAAGACCCTGATGAATATCCTGTTCAATGAGAAGAAGGTCCTTACCTATATCGAAGAGGGGACCGAGGAGACTGCTCAGAAAATCTACAGCCTCGTTGCCAACGTCTTCGACCTTCCCGGTGGAAAGAAGATTGAGATAAAGCACGCCATAAGCGAAAAGTATCCCAACTTCCGTTTCTTTGATGAGGTAAAGCCCATCGACAGGGAGACGCTGGTACCTACAGGACTCTTCTGCACTGCAACTGCCTATGATGCAAAGATAAAAGAGATGGAGCGCATCCAGCATGTCGAGCTTGTTGAAGTGGCCAAGGAGATCGGCGAAGCCCGTGATATGGGCGACCTTCGTGAGAACAGCGAGTACAAGTACGGCAAGGAGAAGCAGGCCATGCTCAACAATGCCCTGCGCAGGCTCGCTGAGGAGATAGACAGGGCGACGGTCATCACCAAGGATAAGGTAGACCCCACCCGCATTGGCTTCGGCACCAAGGTTGAGCTGTTTGACAATCTCAACGGAGAGGCTGTCACCTATACCATCATGGGTCCCTGGGAGTCCAATCCCAATGAGAACATCATCAACATGCTCGCACCGTTTGGAAGGGCTCTGCTCAACCATCAGGTGGACGAGAGGTTTGTGTTCACCTTGAACGAACAGGCCTACGACTACACCGTAAAGAGCATCGAGGTCATCGACCTCTAGGTACCCTACTGCTCAACTAGCACTGTAGTGGAACAAGGCCCCCCTTCCTTTGAAGAACCGGGGGCCTTGTTCATGTCTGGATCGTATGCTTTTTGCTGTATTATTGGTATCGCTTGGGCTTGAGCAGACGTAAGAACGGTATGTTGGCAATGTTGTAGGAAAGCAATGTTATGCCTACCCCCACAGAGCCGAGGATGGCCACCATGCCAAGATTGACCAAGGTTGAGCCTCTTTCATACCAATGCAGGTCAAGGAGTCTGTAGAGCCATGATGCAGCCAATAGGGGGATGTTTGCCAACACTACACGAAGCACCCCCTTGAAAAGGTCCAAATCCCTATGCAGGGGATAGAGGTCTCTCAGAATATAGGCAAGGATGAAAAAGAAGAGGGAAAAGGAGAGAAGTGAAGCCAGGGGGAGCGAGATGATGCCAAGTCCAAGACGGATGAAGATCCACATCAGGGCTATGTCTGCAAGGCTCATCAATGCAGTTACCCAAGTCATCACCTTATGTCTTTCCGCGCTGTAGCCTACCCTTTGCAGCAAGTTGAACCAGGCGGCGCTTGTCATGCCCAGCAGGTAGTACCTGAGGACGAGGGCGGTGAGGTTGGAATCTGCGAGGGTATAGTTTCCCGTCTGCAGTATCGCAGAGACCGTCTCTCGGCTGAGGGCAAAGAGCAGGATGGTGCTGGGAAGCAGGAAGGTTAGGAGATTGATCAGGGCCTCCCTGGAAACTTTCTGCAGCTCATCGCGGCGATTGAGGGCATAGGCCCGGCTCATCAGGGGAAAGGAGACCGCCACTATCGCATTGAAGAATATCCCATAGGGTGCCTGCCAAAAGATCAGCGAATTGCTGAAGGCGGTGACACTGCCGACAGAAAGGGTTGATGCAAGCCAGAAGGCTACCATCTGGGCCGCAACTACGATGACGGAACTGAACACCATCTGGACCCAGGACCTCATCAACGGCTTGAAAGGGGTTCCCGCAGGATCGAAGGCGAGTTTCATACGGTAGCCATACCTGCGTACCACTAGATAGGAGTACGAACCCTGGAGCAACCCTCCGGCCAAAGCCGCATACGCCATGCTCATCGCACCGACGTAGGGGTGCAAAGCTTGGACCCCCGCTATCACCGAGATGGAGAACAGCAAGGGGGCTGCATGGGAGTGGAAGAAGCTTTTGTGACAGTGCAGAAGCCCGTTGAAGACAGATCCAACGCTGATGGTAAGCAGATAGACCATGAAGAACGGCAGCAGCCTTGCGCCAAGGACAAGCTGGTCAGCCTCAAAGTCGGAGAAGAAGGCAAGCAGGGGCTCTCCGTAAAAGTAGGATACCAAGACTAAGGGGAGAATAATGAGTGTCTGGTATGTGCACAGCAGGGCAAAAAGGCGTTTTGCGGACTTTGTGTCCTCACGTTCGATAAGACGGCTGAAATACGGGATGATGGCTGCGTTGATCGCACCTTCTGCAAAGATTTTCCTGAAGTTGTTGGGTATGTTGAAGGTGAAGTTGATCACGTCAGCAATACCGCTGGCCCCGAATATGCCCCCTATGACCCGAGCACGCACAATGCCAAGCACCCGGCTTGTGAGGGTGCATAGCATCACAATGACGCTGCTTTTTGCCGCAGCCTTATCTTGCGTAGAATCGGGCAAGGTAATCCCTCTTGAATGAGGAGAATCGGTTTTCGCCAATTGCCAGGCGGACCTTCTCCATAAGTCGATAGAAATATGTCAGGTTGTGTTCGGTTGCAAGCATGCCGCCGAGCATCTCCCCAGCCTTTATCATGTGGTGCATATAGGCACGAGAATACTGGGTGCACGCTGTGCAGGTGCAACCATCCTCCAAGGGAGAGTGGTCGAACTTGTGCACTGCCTTCTTCAGGACCACCACCCCATCATCGGTAAATATTGCACCATTGCGCGCCATGCGGGTGGCAAGCACACAGTCAAACATGTCGATGCCGTTCTCCACAGCCTCAAGAATGTAGTCTGGGCTTCCGATGCCCATGACATACCGAGGCTTCTCCCTGGTTACGATTTCAGATGTGTAGGCAAGAAATTCCCTGTACAGTTCGGCACTCTCCCCTACAGAGAGCCCGCCGATGGCAATGCCGGGGAAATCCATGCTGTTGAAGAACTCGGCGCTCTCCTTGCGAAGCTCCTTGTAGAAGTTCCCCTGCACGATGCCAAAGAGGTTCCCTGCAAAGGAGTCACCAAGGCTGTCGCGGTGCTGTATGGCACGCTCTGCCCAGGTGTGTGTAATGCGCATAGCTTCCCTGGCCGCCTTCAGGCTTATATCCGGAGCTGTGCAGACATCAAGGCACATCGCTATATCGCTTCCTATGGTCTTTTGGATATCAATGACCTTCTCTGGGGTGAACAGATGCTTTGACCCGTCGATATGGCTTTGGAAGTTGACACCCTTCTCGCTGATCTTACGCAAGCCTGAGAGGGAGAATACCTGGAACCCACCGCTGTCGGTGAGCAGGTTATGCTTCCAGTTGGAGAAGTTGTGCAGTCCACCGAACTGCCCAAGTACCTCCATGCCGGGGCGAAGGTAGAGGTGATAGGTGTTGCCCAGGATGAGCTTGTACCCGATCTTTGCCACATCCTGATGATACATGCCCTTGACGGTCCCATTCGTGCCTACAGGCATGAATACGGGGGACTCGACCACCCCATGTCCTAGAGAGAGCAGGCCAAGCCTTGCGTTGCTGCTTGTATCCTTATGGGTTTCTGTAAATATTTTTTTTTGCATGGTGCCTCAACGGAGAACGAGTCGTTCTGATATTGCTATCGATAGTATCACAATCATGGGGATTACCATACCCCAGAAAGGGCCAATGACCCCCTGCTTTGCCATGATGAGGGTAACCATCTGCACGACATAATAGATGACTGCAATGAAAAGGCTGGTGATGATGCTGAACAGGAGGACATTCTTCTTATACCTGTAGCTGATCGTGCAAGCGATGAAGACCAGGACCAGGGGAGTGAGGGACCCGAGGATCCTGCTTGCAAAGTCTGTGGCCGCTGCATGCCAGAGCTTGGGGTTGATGATGCGTATGCGATTGAGGTAGTGCAAAGCCGATGAGAGTTCCATCGTCAGAATATCCGTGGAGATGTTCCTGAAATAGCTGGGCTCAAGGTCGAAGCTGTCGAAGACAGCCCTACCCTCCCTTCGGGATGCGACATCAAGGCCTCTCCTGTCAAGGGAGAAGATCGCCGCATCAGAGAGTATCCATACCCTTTCCTGCTCATCCCAGGATGCACTGGAGGCATCAATACGGCTAGCGAGCCCCCCTTCCTCGTCCAGGAGGACCAGTGTCAGGGCCCTGATGGTCCTGGTCTCATCATTGTAGTGAGAAGCGTGGACGACAAACCTCCCTTCAGGATCACTGAGGGTGATATTGCGATTATCAAAGGTGCTTCTCAGCCCGAACAGCTCATCCTGCATCACTTCCCTGGCCCTTGTGGAGGGGATGCTCACCATCTCGTTGAAGCCAAGCTGAAAGAGGGAGAAAAACAAGCCCAATAGGAGGATGGGGATGACAAT
>CAYMRN010000146.1:0-5038 GCA_964392855.1 uncultured Sphaerochaeta sp. | reverse complement strand
ATGTCGCTGACGCTCAACCCATCAATGAAAGAGCAGATGGAAGCGGCAAAGCTTGAGTATAGCGTCCAAAGCGTCACCTTTGCACAAGCACGCGCAACCCTCAAAAGGGATGTGACCAAATCTTTCTACTACCTGTTGATGGAGAAGGAGAATCTCCTGCTCCAACAGGCAAACCTGGACCTTGCAAAGAAACAGTATGAAGAGGTCCTATCAAGCTATGAAAATGCCTTTGCCTCCGAGCTGGAGCTGCTTTCTGCTCAACTCTCCTATGAGGCACTCAAGCCCTCCTATACCCAGACAAAGAACAGTTATGAATCAGCTCTGCTCTCCTTTAAGGTGATGCTCGGCCTCGACCTTGATGAGGAGATCACTTTAGAAGGGGAGGTCCCTTCTGTCGGCTTCTCCTTGGAACTGGAGAAGCTCAAGTCCTTTCTGAGACAGAACCACTCGCTAGCCCTGCTGGACCTCAACCTCGCGTCCCTTGAGAACAGCCTGAAACTTCAGGGCAAGGCGGCCCTGATGCCAAGCCTGATGGTGAAAAGTACGTATGGAATTACATACAGCAATCCCGCAATGCCTGTAGCTCCACCGGAAACACCCAATAAATGGACAGATACCACCCAGTACTCCATCACTGTGGCCCTCCCCCTCGATGGGTATATTGCTGGCTCCCAGACGCAGGTCTCCCTGGCAGAGATGCAGGATGCCATAGACAAGTTGCTCCTAACACGATCTCAGACCAAGAAGCAGCTTGAACAGCTTCTTCATTCGCGTATAGCCAGCTTGGATGCAATCACCGAACAGCTTGAAGTTGCACGCTTCAATGCCGAGCTCACCGAGAAAGTCTTTGGCATGACCATGGCCCAGTACCAGGCGGGGTATACTGGGCATTTGGAGGTTGAGAAGGTCCAGGGGGACCTCCTGAAGGCAAGACAGAATATGCTTGCACTGCAATACCAATATGTAACTCTTCTGGTCGACCTTATGTACGACCTGAATATCGATACGAACACACTTAGCAAGGAGCTGTAGCAGCCATGGGTGAACATACAAGAAAGAAGAAGGTCGGCCTTGTCGTCCTGATAGTAATCATAGTGGTAGCGGTTGCTATTATAATCCTCAATCCTTTTGCCAACATACGGGCATTGGTCCCCCAACAGGTAGAAGATGCGCTAATGGGGGAAAAAGTCGCCATTGCAGTCAATGCAACCCCTGTGGTGCGCTCTACGTTGCAGAACTACATACGTGGCAATGGCAATGTTGTCGATCCCAAGGCCTTGGATGTCTATCCTGAGGTGATGGGCAACATCACCTACCTTGACGCCAAGGTTGGTGACAAGGTGGAGAAGGATAAGCTTTTGGCAAGGATAGACCCCTCAAGGGCTGGGGTTGTGTACAAGGAGAGTGAGGTGAAGGCCCCTGCCTCAGGGACTATCCTTGCGGTCAATTTTGCCAAAGGCGCTTCAGTCTCTCCCCAAGGGCCCCTCTTTCGTATAGGCATGCTCCAGGCTCTGGAAGTGGAGATGGATATTGCCGAACGCTATATTGGCAGTGTGCGGCTGGGAACTGAGGCCAAGGCTGCCTTCAAGGCATACCCCGGTCGTGAGTTCACCGGGGAGGTCACGCGCCTAAGCCCTGTCCTAAATCCGACAAGCAGGACACTGGAGATCGGCATCACGTTGGATGACCCAGACCATTTGATCAAAAGCGGCATGTTCCCCACCGTCACCATCCTCACCGAAAGGTTGGATGATGCGCTGGTGATTTTGCGCTCCAGCGTACTGTACGAGGGCAGCAAGGCATATGTCTATGTGGTCGGTAACGATGCTATTGCCGAAAAGAAGTATATAGAGCTTGGTCTTGTTGTCGATGACAAGGCTGAGGTGATTGCTGGCCTTGCTGAAGGGCAGAAGGTGATCACCCAAGGACAGACACTCCTTACCGATGGAACCAGTGTCCGGATAGTGGAGTAAAGAATATGAGCCTAACTGATACTGTGGTACGCAGACCTACCACCATAATCGTCTTCTATACCTTGCTGACGGTTTTGGCCATAGTGGTCTTTCCGAACCTTGCTGTGGAATTGTTTCCCGAGATGGACCTTCCGATGGTTGTCATCTACTCATCCTACACAGGGGCCAGCCCCGAGACCATGGAGGAGCGGGTGACCAAAAACCTAGAGTCAGCTGTCTCTAATGTTGGGGGCATCAAATCAATAAACTCTACCTCGTCAGAGGGGTTCAGTATGGTGATGCTCCAGTTCAACTATGGCACTGACCTGGATAAGGCGAGCCAATCGATCAACGACAACCTCAACCTCTATGCAGACTTTTTCCCCGATGATGCTTCGACACCTACCATCTTCAAGCTCAACACAAACATGATGCCCATCATGAACATCGCAGTCATTGGTTCGAATGGACAGGATGCCAACGAACTGAGGACCATTGCCAAGGAAAAGATCCAGGCAAAGCTTGAGCGTGTGGGAGGAGTCTCCTCCACCATCATCAACGGTGGGCAGGATACCTTTATCAAGGTTGCAGTGGATCAGAACAGGCTTGAAGCCTACTCGGTGACTCTCAGCCAGGTGGCCATGGCCCTGAACCCCCAGAACTACCAGATAGGCTCGGGTACCATCACCGAAGGTGGGGTTTCCTACCTGTTGCGCACTGATGCCCAGTTCACCTCCCTTGAGGATATCCAGGATGTGCTCATTGCATCCTTTCCCAAATACAATGCAAATGGGGCTGTAAGCTCCACCGTATCGGTGAAGCTCAAGGATATCGCAGACGTCTCGTATGCCTACAAGGATGCCTCATCAAAGGTGTACATCAATGGTGAGAGCGGAGTCTATCTCTCCGTATCGAAGGAATCTGATGCCAACAGCATGCAGGTCGCAAAGGATATCTACAAGGTCATCGATGAACTGAATGCGGAGCTGCCCAAGGGGGTAGGGATCTATGTGACCATCGATACCACGAAGATGATCGAATCGACCATCTCAACAGTCTATGAATCCCTTGCCTATGGAATCCTGTTGGTCATGGTGGTGCTTTTCATCTTCCTGCGCAGTGTCAAATCGACCTTTATCATTGGACTGGCCATCCCTGTCTCCATGTTGGTTACCATCCTGGTGATGTTCTTCATGGGGTATTCGCTTAACCTCATGACCCTATCAGGCCTGATCTTAGGCCTGGGCATGACCGTCGACTCCTCCATTGTTGTGCTTGAGAACATCTTTCGCTACCGCGAAAGAGGTTCCAAGCTGCAGACAGCTGCACTATTGGGCACCAAGGAGATGATCGTAGCCATATCAGCCTCAACATTGACAACCGTATGTGTCTTTATCCCCATCGTATTGCTACGCAGTAATTTGGAGATGCTCGGAGAGATGCTTACCCCGATGGCCGCTACCATCATCATCTCCCTGATAGCTTCCCTTGTGGTATCCATCACCCTTATTCCGGTTCTTACCTCCTCCTATGTGAAGGTCTATACCCGTAAGCAGAAACCTTTGAGAATACGATTGCTCAGGGCGATAGATGATAAGATGGAAGCCGCTTTCCTGGCTTTGGATCGGGGCTATAAGCGAGTGCTGGCAGTCCTTATTGATTATAAGTGGCTCTCCCTTCTGCTGGTTGTGCTCATCATGGTCATTACCGTACAGGCGTTCACTGCAATGCCCACAACCCTCTATCCTCCAATGGCAGAGAGTTCAGTCTCACTGACAGTAACCCTTCCTGAAGGCTCTACCCTTGAGGCTACTGAAGGTATCCTCAGGGATATCGAGAAAAAGGCCCAAGCTGACATACAGGGCTATAAGGATATCATTGTAACTGTAGGCGGCGGAGGCATTTTTGGTGGTGGTGGAGGAAACAGCGGTACGCTGCAGATCTCCCTACCTGAAGGTGATGAGCAGGTTGACGGGATGTTTGTCGTGCAGGAGAAACTACGCGCATATTTTGATGATTATCCTGCGGCTTCGTTTGCTTTTTCCACTGTCTCCATGGGATTGGGTAATCCCAACCCTGTTGATGTCATCATCAAGAGCGATAGCCTGAGCCTTGCCTCATCCACCGCTAAAGAGATACGTTCTCTCATAGAGAAGAACCTACCTGGGGTGACAGAGCCAAGGACTGACTTCAGCAAAGGGCTTCCCCAGCTTGAGATAGAGATCGACCGTGAAAGGGCATACTCGTACGGCTTGACGATGCAGGGCATTGCCAGTGAGATAAGCAACAGCTTCAATGGCATTACCGCTACCCAGCTCAAGACCAATGGGACAGATACCAACGTGATTGTCATGCTCTCTGAGAAAGACCGGTCGCATGAGATGGATCTGGAGAGGATATTTGTCCGGAATGCATTTGGGCAGAAGATATCCCTAGCTAACTTTGCAACGGTAAAGCGTTCGACCGGTCCTGTTTCCATCAACCGTGAGGACGAGATCCGAGCTGTGCACGTGCTAGGAGGCTTGGCTGATGGCTATGCTTCCTCAGCAGTCGAGAAGGAGATCAAGGCCCTCATCGATGAGAACCTGGTGCTCAGCGATGAGGTCTACATCGAGTTTGGAGGGGACTTTGCTGATATGACTGCGATGTTCCGCCATATGACGATCATTTTGATTCTGGCAATCATCCTTGTCTTTGGGGTCATGGCCAGCTTGTTCGAATCCTTCAAGAATCCCTTCATCATCCTCCTCTCCATCCCCCTGATGGCAGTTGGTGTCGTAGGCATCTACCTGATAACAGGGGAGACCTTCAGTCTTATCTCTGCCATCGGGGTGGTGGTACTTGCCGGCATAGTGGTCAACAACGGTATTGTCCTTGTTGATTATATCAATTTGCTGCGCAAGCGTGGTATGGGCCTCAGAAGTGCCTGCATCGAGGCAGGCAGCAACCGCCTGAAGCCTATTCTCATGACAAGCCTCACCACAATATTTGGGATGATCCCCTTGGCCTTCTTCGGAGGTGTTGGAGCAGAGCAGATCCAGCCATTGGGTCAGACTATCGTAGGAGGTATGGCCATCAGTACCCTT
>CAYMRN010000145.1:359-5083 GCA_964392855.1 uncultured Sphaerochaeta sp. | reverse complement strand
ATACATCTGTTCAAAAAGCCCCCCGCGATGGCTTGCCTCAACCATGGACAAGCCCTGGTTGTCGTACTCGACCATCTGGTCACGCAGCTCGTGGAGCACCTCCAGGGGCATCACTGAAGGGCCTGCAAAAAAGTTTTTCTTCCGTTCCATTATAACTTCCCTCCTTTGATCAGGTCGCTGATGATATCAAATGCCTCTTCTCCGATACGGACCAGGTTCTCCTCACTGTTGGCACCCACATGGGGGGTAAGGGTCACATTGTCAGCCTTGAGGATCGGATAATCCTCAGCAGGAGGGTCGGTGGGATAGACATCGGTTGCATACCAGGCCACAGTGCCATCTTCCAAGGCAGCGACCATATCATCAGCATCAACGCACAGGGCACGCCCGGTATTGATGATGACAGGGCTCTTCTTGCAGTGGGCAAGCAGGCTCTTGTTGATCATGCCACGCGTCTCGTCGGTAAGGGGAAGGTGTAGGGAGATGTAGTCTGCATACTCTACAGCAGCTTCAGGTGTCACCTTCATCTCAGCATGGGGTGAGGATTGCACATACTTGTCATAGGCGACAACACTCATGCCAAAAGCCTTGGCAAGGACTGCAACACGACTGGCTATATTGCCGATGCCAAAGAGACAGAGGGTCTTTCCGTATAGCTCATTGCGCTTGATACCCTTGAGCCACTGCCCATGCTTCATGCCCTCATGGTAGGTCGGAAGATGACAAGGTGTGCTGATCATCAGGGTAAAGGCAAGTTCAGCAACAGCAATCGAGGAGGACTTGGGGGTATTGCGAACAATGATGCCCTTGCTCTCAGCATAATCCTTGTCAATGTTGTCGATGCCGACTCCGCCGCGAATGATCAACTTGAGCTTTGGCGCACTGTCGATGTACTCTTTGGTACACTTGGTCTTGCTGCGGACCAGCACAACATGCGCTTCGCTCAGGCGGCTCTTGTCCGTCGTCACTTCGCCAAACGCCTCCAAGCGTGGGGCAAGTGTTTCATCGAAGGCATCCGAAATAAGTATAAGCATGATTTTCATCCCTCTCTTTGCATTCCTTCACAGGCATACGCCCATGTTGATAATCTACAACAGGATTGTACACCAAAAAAAGGGGGTTTGTCTAATTTATTTTGTTAATTTTTTACGTATTGAGCAAACAAATTGGTTTATGTTGATGGATAGTCACAAATAACAAGTTTGGGACTAAAAAACAAACCGCCGGAAATCCGGCGGATATATACTTAGTAACTCTTGGAAACGTGCAATTTCCTCACCTTTTTCATCTGCTTGCGTGCTGCAGCTTTCTTTTTTCGGTTAAGAATGGTTGAGGGCTTCTCAAAGTACTCCCGCTTTTTCCATTCGCGGATGATCCCTTCTTTTTCCACCATGCGCTTGAAGCGCTTGATTGACTTTTCCAAAGGCTCATTATCGTCAACTTTTACATATGCCATATATTACTACTCACCTCCTCTCCCGATTACTGGGTCTGAACTACTAGAATAGGATGCCCCAAAGATGGCCCGTATGTCAAGCATCTGGGCAGAAATCTGTTGATGGGCGAGAGAATATGCTCCTTGCGTTAGATTGCTTCATAGCCCATCCCCTTGCTTGTCCGCCTCAGTCTTGAGGTCGAGGATGGTGATCTGCAGCGTAGCCTGGTTGCGGTAGTAGTTCCTTCCCAGGCGGAATGCGACATCTACGACAGAGCCCCTGTCAAAATCACGTCCCACACGGTCCGCTGCGCTCCAGTAGAGGGCAGGCCATTTGTACTGGCCAAACGCGAGGGTGAGCTTTAGGTGGCGCGTCCCTCCCTTATGGTTGTTCATGAACTGTATCTCCTCGATGACTGCTCCCTCCATCATCAGGACCAGGGGGGGGTTCTTCTCGCCAAAGGGCTCAAAGAACTCAACCACCTTGATGATATCAGGGGTCATGTAGGCAGCAGGGAGGTTGCAATCGATAAGGATGGAGTCATCCACCTCCTCAAGGCAGTCCATATGGTCTATCTCTTCCATGACACGGTCCTTGAACACTTGCAGGTTCTCCACATCCATGGAAAACCCTGCTGCACAGGCGTGGCCGCCAAAATCGAGGAAGAGGTCTTCGAAGACCGAGAGAAACTGCCGGCCATTGAAATCTACAGGGCTGCGCATCGAAGCGGAGACGCGTGTGCCGCCAATGGTGGCAAGCACTATCGCCGGGGCGCTGAACTGCTTCATCAGACGGCTTGCCATGACACCGGTTATCCCTCGGCTCAAAGAGGCATCCTCAACCATAACCAGCTTCGAGCCTGTCGCCTCATAGCTCTCCTTAGCCTGTGGGACCAGCCTCTCCCAGGCATCCTCACCCATTTTCTGCCGTTGCTTGTTCAGGGCGAGCAACTCACCGGCAAGGTTCTCAGCCACACTGAGCTCTGGGGCAAGGAGCATGTCAACAGCCAAGGAAGGTCTGCCCATCCGCCCAGCGGCGTTGATGACCGGCGAGATCTGCCAGGAGATATCACTTGTCGAAAGCACTTTTCCCGCCAAGTTCTGCATGGTGAAGAGAGGGAGCAGGGCCTCTCTCTGCCCTGAGGTGAGCACTTTGAGCCCCCGCTTCACCAACAGGCGATTCTCATCCTCCATCGGCATGAGGTCGGCGATGGTCCCAATGGCGACAAGATCGAGGATTGCATCGTAGCCGCTGTCCAGCAAGGGGTGCTTCCTTATGGAGTAGGCGCTGAAGAGCGAGAAGAGCACCTGAAGCTCATCCCGCCCATGCACACTGTACTTCAGGGCCCGGCTGATGTTCGAAAGGGCAAAGAGGCTCTTGCCCTTCATCACAGGCATGACACTCTCCATCTCGGCCCTCATATCGACAAGATGTATCTCAACACGCTTTCCGAAGGCTTGGCGCAGCTGGGCAAGTTCGGCAGCGGCATCCAGGACAAGGATGGGCACACCGGTGGAGAGGAACTTGAGGACCTTGCTCTGAGACGGTGAGAGCAGACCGGGATTGATCTCCTCGATCACCCGGTCTATGACCAGGAGGTTCTCAACCTTCATAGCCTGGATGATGACCGTATCATGGCCTGGCTGGGCATGAAGCAGGATGCACTCCTCATGATAGAAGTCGGTCTGGCTGAAACGCAACGCCCAGATCACCTTGGCAACTACCCCACACCCCGCCAGGTGTTCAAAGGGGTAGCCACACCCACTTACCTTGGGATCGATGATGGCCAAAGCAGGAGGAAGCTCATCCCCTGGAAGGTGATGGTCCAGCACAATGGTATCGATGCCAAGGGAGCGTGCATGGGCTATCTCACTGTTGTTGGAGATGCCGCAGTCTACGGTGATAATGAGCGTCACATCTTCCTCATAGGCGAGGTCAACTCCCTCCATCGTCAGACCGTAGGGCTCATCGCCCTCGGGCACCTTGTAGGAGACGGATATTCCCATCCGTTGCAGCTCCTGGACAAGAAGTGCTGTGCTGGTGATGCCATCGACATCACGATCACCGAACACCCGCACCTTCTCCCCTTCGGAGACAGAGGCATTGATGCGGTCGACAACCTCCTCCATGTCATCAAACAGGAACGGGTTGTGCAGGTAGGTAAGTTCACTCTCAAGGAGAAACTTTACCTGGTCGGCAGAGGTCAGGTCACGACGGACCATAATCGAAGAACACAAAGGATCCAGACCATACTGCTCATGCAGACGCTTCACGTCCTGGGACGCTACAGCCTTTTTTTTCCATTTCATACGTATATAACAACCTTACAATAAATTTTCTCTTTCAAAACAGCGTCTCTAGCATCCCGCCGGCGAGCGTCTTCAGCTCCTTGCCGCTTACCAGGGAGGCGTAGCGCAGCATATATGCCTTAATGCGAAGCGTTGCACGCTCGCTCAGCTCGACAGCCACCGCCTCATGAAAGTCCATACCCTGGGTGAGGGTCAGATACCGTCTGGCACCGGGGCCTAGGATCAGGGCCGAGTCCAAGGTGGCACAGGTTTCGCAACATGGGCTTCCCATCTGCGAATTGAACCTGAGCACCTCTTCCGGGCCATAGGCGCGTTCACAGATAGGACAGTGGGTGAAATCTGCCTGGAGGCCGCAAATGTCCAGAAGCCTCAGGACGAATTGGATAAGGATACGGGCAACCAGATCAGGATGGGAACAGAGCATATCAAGGGCCTTGCTCAACAGACCATACTGGGCAGCGCTGTCCCCCCCATTGGTGTTGATGACCAGCTCACAAAAAAACAAGGCGGCGTAGTTTGCTCCCAAATCGTTGCGGATCTCATCATGGGTCGCGATGAGCTGCACATCCTTGAGGGCATAGGTTCGCTTTACGGGGTTATAATATAGGAAAAACTGTCCGTCGGAGAACACATCCCCCTTCACAGCCTTTACAGACTTCCTTGCCCCATAGCTAACCACATCAATGAGGCCAAAATCAACTGTCAGCAGACGGAGCCTGCGGTTCATCTGTCCGTACCGTACGCTGTGCAGTACTATAGCCAAGGACGATACGTTTCGTTCCATGAACCCTCCGAACCAAGAGTAGAACAGGGGGGGGAAAAAATCAACTGGTTGGAAGATCGCCTTTCCTGTGGTATGCTTTCCGCCATGAAACGTCTAGCGCTCTGCCTACTCTTTGCAAGTATGACCCTTACTGCCCTCCTCGGCTTCAGTGTGGGTGAAAGGCGGGTACAGGTACAACCTTTTGACAGTGTTGAG
>CAYMRN010000145.1:0-349 GCA_964392855.1 uncultured Sphaerochaeta sp. | reverse complement strand
GCCAAACCAGCGAGAGTGGGTCGACAAAGCGACCATCTCGCTCTTGACGGTGGGAAGCGGTGACCCCCTCTATGCGTGGTTCGGTCATAGTGCCCTGATCATAGGCCAACCCTCAGGAGGGGAGGTCATGTACGACTATGGGGTTTTCGACCCCGACCAGAAGAACTTCTACCTGAACTTTGCCCGTGGTCGCATGTACTACTCGGTCTGGGAGAGTGCAGCCCCCTGGAGAATCGAGGAGGCCTTGGAGGAGAAGCGCGATGTGAAGGTCATTGAGCTTGCGCTGAGCCCTGAGGCAAAGCTCGCCACCATCAAGTTCCTCCAGAACAATGCAACAGAGGAGAACAGC
>CAYMRN010000144.1:0-5090 GCA_964392855.1 uncultured Sphaerochaeta sp. | reverse complement strand
CATTGAGGGGACGGCAATGCACCAAAGCCTTACCCAAAGCATCGGACTGGGGGGTGTGAGGGCATCACTGCTTTTCTTCTGGATATATACCGCCTGCATCATGGTCGGGACCCTTCTGTTCGGTCGCAGGCTTCAGTGCTCCACCCTCTGTCTCTTCAATGGGTTTGCCTCAGAGATATTCGACCCGGCAATACCCTTGGTCGGGAGGTTCAAGACACCCCTTTCCAAGAGAAGCCTCACCTTCACCTCCCTTGCCAGAAAGGGTTTCTTCATCCTCTCTCTTGGATTCACCCTCTACTGGGCCCTATTTAGGACAGGAGGGATAGGACAAGACCAGGCGATCATCTCAAGGGTGGAAACCCTCAAGTACCTCATCTTTGAACTCCTTATGGCGATGTTCTTCTGGGTTGCATTCGTTGGGAGGCTCTACTGCTACTACTGCCCCCTAGGCACTCTGCTAAGCTGGATAGCGAAACTAGGAGGGCAACGAATTACTACAAACGAGACCCACTGCATCCAATGCAAAAAGTGCAGCGTAGTCTGCCCCCTCTCCATTGATGTCACATCCTATGCCAAAAAGGGGATTCCCGTAGACAATCTCAGGTGTGTCGGCTGTGGCCACTGTGTTGATATTTGTCCTACTGAAACCTTGTTATATAGCACTAACTTTTCTAAATTACGACATAAATATCACTGATGGTATTAATAATTCTCCTTCCCAAAAGTTAAGAATTTACTATTGACAGCACATGAATGAGGAGTTACATTATAGCCAGAAGGTAATTAACCAGCTCCCAGTAGTAAGTCTCCCACAATAAGGGAAGTTCCGAGACTGGGAGCTTTTTTTGTTTATAGGCGGAAGATATGGCAAAGACAGCAATATTAGTTGATGGCGGTTTTTATCGTAAAAGGGCAGAACTGCTCTGGGGAAAAAAACCTCCTGAGGATCGTGCATTAGAGCTAAGAAGGTATTGCCAAGCTCATATCAAAACTCTTGATGGTACTTTCCCTCGCCAATTATACCGCGTTTTTTATTATGATTGCCCACCAATTAATAAGAAGATTTTTCATCCTTTCCTTAACAGAACTGTAGATTTTGGGAAAACAGATCTTTACAAATGGGCTAACGAATTCTTTGAACAACTCAAAAAACAAAGGAAGCTTGCTCTTAGGATGGGACGTCTGTCTGAACCAACGGCATACTACGCAATAAAACCTGACACAATCAAGCATCTATTTAGGGGAACAAAAACAATAAAAGAGTTAGATCTTGATGATTTTTCATTATCAGTTGAACAAAAAGGCGTAGATATGAAAATTGGACTTGATATCGCCTCCCTTGCTTACAAGAAGCAAATTGATCAGATTATTTTGATTTCTGGTGATAGCGACTTTGTTCCTGCTGCGAAATTAGCTCGGAGAGAAGGTATTGATTTCATCCTTGATCCGATGTGGGCCTCCATAAAGCCTGATTTATTTGAACATATAGATGGTTTACGATCACCTTGGAAAAAGAAAGAACAAAACCAGAATGATAGCTGTGCAGAAGATTACTAGGTAAATCCTGAGTTGACGATAGCATTTCAAAACAGATATTCTTGGATTGGCCTTTTGCTTATCGTGCAGCAATCATATAGACAAAATAACAATACTCGAAAAATCTGTTCACATTGACAATACTCTCCATTGATGTCACATCCTATGCCAAAAAGGGGATTCCCGTAGATAATCTCAGGTGGGTCGGTTGCGGCCACTGTGTTGATATTTGTCCTACTGAAACCTTGAAATATAACACTAACTTTATGAGATATTTCCTTATCAGCAATCAATTTTAATCTTTAAATCATATTGCATCAGTAGAATTTTATTGACATCTATCAAACCCCAATGGTAGGGTAAGGTATTGCAGTCGGAAGGAGAGACAGTGGCAATACGAACCTACAAAAGACAGACCAGCAGCAAGAAATCCATACTCATCCCTTTGGTGATAACCCTTATCCTCTTTATTGCTGCAGGCTTTCTGATGCTCTCCTATTTCAAGGAGTTCTATCATACGGAGAAGACTCACGAAGCGACTCTGCTTGCACGAACCTACGCTAAGAGCTTGGAATCGACCCTGGATGCACGATCCCTGCTTAACGACCAGTTCCACACCACCTTGCGGGTAGCAGGAAACATCGCCGCCATGCAGGAGAAGCCCTTTTCCAACGAGATGCTTGCCGACCTTGCCCAAATGCTTACTATCGATGTGTTCTATGTATTTGACAGAAACCTTGAGATCAGATACTCCAGTGACAACCTCTACATCGGTTGGATCGCTCCAAAGGGCCACCCTGTAAGAACCTTTTATGAGAGTGGAATTGACCACTATATCGACGATATACGAACTGACAGTGAGACTGACACCTACTGGATGTACAGCTACCAGCGATTAGCTAACGGTGGGATGATACAAAGCGGTATCCTTGCCGACAAGCTTGCAGAACTCTCCTCTCAGCTTACTGAGCAGTCGATCATTGACCAGATAGTGCATGAGAGCCCACTCACCCAGATTTCCTTCATAAACCCTCATAATATCATCACGGCATCGAGTATCCCCGAAGAGATCGGACAGAGCATTGATGATGCCACGCTCACACGCCTCATTGAGGAAGGGCCCACCCACCTATCATTCAAGCGAGGAAGCCTGGACTGGCATCTCAAGCTCTACTTACCCATCCAGTTCGATGGGACAAGCCATGGGACACTCTCCTTCCTGTTTGACCTGTCAAACACCAACAGGCTCTTTGTCCAGATATCAGCAACCATCCTAATTTTTTTGATCACCCTATTCATCCTGTTCGCCATATCGATCATCAACATAGCGAACAAGAACAAGAGAATCTTCAACGTCGCGTATTTTGATGAGGTTACCGGCCTCCCTAATATCCGATATCTCAAACGGGTACTCCAGGAGCAAGATCATAAGGACCTTGCCCTCATCATCATCAATCCCTTGCACTTCAAATTCATCAACCTCATCTATGGCTACAACTATGGAGATACCCTTTTGTACGAGATCGCAACTGACCTTGCTGCCATCGACTACAAGGGGGTGACCTTACAGACGTACCGTTTCACCGATGACCAGTTCATCATCACTGTCAAAAATTACGGATCGCAAGAGGTGCTCTCCACCCTATGCAAGCAAATCCTTTCCATACATGAAAAGCCTGGAATCCTTGGCTCTGTCGACATTGCCATTGGGGTCGTTGTCTGGAACAAGCTGAGCATCGATTTTGATACCATCATCAAAAAGGCTTCCATAGCCTTGAGCGCTGCAAGCAAGGACAATCCCATTCAGTTCTATACCGAAGAGACTGAAGAGGCATTAGTGCGACAGGATACGATTGAAACAGAACTCAAAAAGGTACTTGCAGGAGAAGAGGGTATTCTCCATCTTGCCTATCAACCGATAGTTGATGCCAAGAAGGGCTTGATTGTCAGCTTTGAGGCGCTTGCACGCATGCAAAGCAGTATCCTAGGCAGTGTGCCCCCTCAGGAATTCATTGCCATTGCAGAAGAGAGGCACCTGATCATACCCCTGGGGAAAATCATCTTGGAACAAGCATCGCTTTTCATCAAAAAGCTCACAGAGTTGGGCTACGGCTCCTACCCTATCGGAGTAAATGTCTCGGCGATGCAACTGTTGGATGAATCCTTTGTAGAGGCTATCAAGGAGATAACAAGGCGGGTAGGGATTGAGACAAAGCAACTTGAGATTGAGCTTACCGAGTCAGTTTTCTCGAATGATTTTGAGTTCCTCTCCCAGCAGATAGAACGCATCAACGCCTTGGGGATACACATTGCCATAGATGACTTTGGTACAGGATTCTCCTCTTTGAATCGACTTAGGGGCTTGGTTGTGGACATGCTGAAACTGGACAAGCAGTTTGTAGACAAGCTTCTGGACAAGGGCGATACGAGCATCTCCTCAGACATAATCTCCATGGCCCACCATCTCGGCAAGCAGATCATTGCAGAGGGAGTAGAGACCGAGGAGCAACGTCAGCTGCTGTTGGATATGGGCTGTGACCTCATGCAGGGGTATCTTTTCAGCAGACCTGTAGGGGAAGAAGAGGTCATCAGGCTCCTTGCAGAGGGACTGGATGGTAGCTGACAAAGCCTCCCCCTCGGGTTGTGGTCTCTAACCAGAGTCCAAGATCGATCTTCCAAGCCTGTGAAGCATCATATAGGGTGACAAGCACTGGCTTGTCCTCCCCTTCCTGCTCAAGGCCAACAAGGGTGACCCAGTGCCACTCATATAGGTTTGTCACCGATCCTTTGGAGAGGTTGAGGAATGCCACAGGGGAATCTGACAAAAGTGAGGTGCTCAAGAACTCCACCACTTGTGCCAGGGTGGGCCTTGCCCCTTTTGTCTTGGGAATAGACAAGGTCTGCTCTGTAAGTGCAAAAGGTAGCTTTGGCAGGTAAGAGGCAACCCCTCGGGTAAATTGGCTGACCACGTGCACCCCCATGATACCGGGTGTGACAAGCTTCCACAGCTCCTCCATCAAGGGCAGGACCTCTTCCTTGTGGATGGTGCGCGGACCTTCCTTCTGAAGGAAGTAGAGCATCAGGGTGCTTGCTGTGGTAGGTCCGCACCCGGCCCTTCTTTGCCAGAGGGTGGGATACCACTCCTGGTCCAGGCCATAGGCAAAACTGTCCTTTTTGGTGTTGATATGAAGATATTCAGGATTTCTAATCGCATATTTGGTCAAAGGCTGCCTCACTGTACTGTTTCATAGGGCCAGTTGATGATCCCACCAAAGTCATAGACCTCTGTATAGCCGAGGGCAAGCAGCTTCTTGCTAGCTTGGGCACTTCGTGCTCCGCTTCTGCAGTAGACTAGGATGGTTGCATCAAGATCGGGCAGCAAGGAAGGCCTTTCGCCACTGATAGTCTCGTTGGCTATGTTGATGGCACCCTCAATGTGGGCGGCGGCAAACTCACCGGGGGTGCGTACATCGAGGATAATAAGCTGTTCTTCACTGTCCATCTTCTGTTTGGCCTGTTGGGCGGATATCTTACGGTAGGAAGCTTTTTTCTCC
>CAYMRN010000143.1:0-5130 GCA_964392855.1 uncultured Sphaerochaeta sp. | reverse complement strand
ATAAGAGATAATA
Organism: uncultured Sphaerochaeta sp.; assembly: GCA_964392855.1. Classification (GTDB taxonomy): domain Bacteria; phylum Spirochaetota; class Spirochaetia; order Sphaerochaetales; family Sphaerochaetaceae; genus Sphaerochaeta. Next base: position 5,117 of record CAYMRN010000143.1, on the reverse strand, counting down.
GCGACATGAGTCACTCAGAAGCATATGTTTGTTTGAGGAAATTCGTGAGGTTTTAGAAGGACCTCTACTTCTGGTAGTTCGATTTTCCGACAGGTCTGTTGGTAATAGTGGTGTGGGTTCTTAGAATCTTGCTATTCTAATGGGTACAATGCCGTAAAACGCGTGGGATGGAAAATTTTCCCAGGACAGAAGGAGGGCTACCGCATATGCGATAGCCCTCACCTAATACCTGATCCTGTTGCTCAGAATGCCAAGCAGTTGGGATTACTCGCCCTGCTCAAGTGCCAGGGTACGGGTTGTCTGGTCACAGACTTCAGGAGGTCCAAAGTACTGCACAGCCCCCGGATAGACAAAGCATGTCTCCCGTGCCCATTTGTCGCGATGCTCGGCGAAATACTTGAACGGTGCACCATCAAGTTCGACCAGGGCCTTCTTGATGACAGGCTTCATCGAACCGTGGCGCTGCTCGAGGTTCATCATCATGGTGATGGGAATTCCCCCTGCCTTCCACTCGGATGCTGGCTTGGAGAGGTTGGTCACCGATGAGATGTATCCGGTCAGCCCTCCTCCAATGAGCATGAATGCGTTAAAGCCGAGGCTATAGCAGTAGTCTGCATCAAAGTTGGTGGGGAATGCACACCTGCCCTCATAGCCGAAGAAGTGTGTCATGGTGCTGAAGGTCCCGGTGAATGAGCCTTCGCTCTTCATCTTCCTGAGCTGGGTCTCAACCATGGAGGCAAGCAGCTTGTCGGTCTCAATTCTGGAAACCTGCACGTTCCCATGGGGGTCTCGGTCCATCAGGAGCTGCTTCTGGATTGCCTTGGGCAGGATGGAGAATACATTGCGACTTGCTTGCGAGAGCCTTTCTGAGACAAAGTTGATTCGGTCAGAGCTGTCGTTACAAGCTGAGAAGGCTACGATATCCTTGGCTAGGAGGTTGTTGATCTCCTCAATGAGGTACTTGATCTCGGGGATGAACTCAACAAGCCCTTCGGGGATGAGGATCACACCAAAGTTGTTCCCGTCCTCGGCCCTGGCTGCAACAGCAAGCGCTATGGAGTTCACGATGCTGGTAAGGGACTGCTTGTTTGCCTCGACCTCTTCACTGATGAGGCAGATGTTGGGCTGGGTCTCCAGGGCACACTCCAAGGCGATGTGACTTGCACTGCGGCCCATGAGCTTGATGAAGTGCCAGTATTTCTTGGCACTGTTGGCATCACGTTCGATATTGCCGATCAGCTCGCTATAGGTCTTGGTTGCCGTATCGAAACCAAAGGAGATCTCGATGGACTCGTTCTTCAGGTCCCCATCAATGGTCTTGGGGCATCCGATGACCTGGATACCGTGTCCTTTCTCCATAAAATACTCAGCTAGCACAGCAGCGTTGGTGTTGGAGTCGTCCCCGCCGATGATGACAAGGGCTGACACGTCATGTTTCTTACAGACCTTGGCACACACTTCAAACTGTTCTGCCGTCTCCAGCTTGGTCCTTCCGCTGCCGATGATGTCAAAGCCACCGGTGTTGCGGAACGGGGCGAGGTACTCTTCAGTGATGAGGATGTAGGAGTCTTCAAGGATGCCGCTTGGCCCGCCCTTGAACCCCAGCAGTTCATTTTCAGGGTTTGCTGCCTTCATGGCATCGAAGAGGCCGCTGATGACATTATGGCCGCCGGGGGCCTGTCCGCCGCTGAGGATTACCCCGACATTGCGTCTGGCAGAGATGGTCTTGTTCTCACCTTTTGCAAAATGCACGGAGGGAAGTCCGCATGTGTGGGGGAAGAGCGCCTTGATGGCCTCCTTGTCCTGCTTTGGGTAGGTAGCTTCTCCTGCAACTTGCTGGATGTTCCTGATGTCCTCGGTGAGGATGGCAGGGAGTTTTGGCTGGTACTCATAGCGCAACCGCTGAAGGGGTGATATGTTCATAATGGCTCCTTATGGTTCTAATTCTTTGAACATGATAACCATAGAACAAAAATGGAGTTCTTTTCAAGCGATTGTGGTTTTTTTGGGCGAGTTCCTTGCGTAAATCTCCTGTTTGGCAACAAGTTACCTCCTTTTTGTTGCAACCTGACAACTCTTTTGGTATACCCAAGATGAGGAGGGAGGGTATGCAAAAGAAGATTGCCCTCGACAGTGGATGGCTCTGCCAAGCAGATTCCCACCAGAAGTATTGCCTGCCATCCTTTGATGACTCCCATTGGGAGGCAAGGGGGAATTCACGTTTGACTGTGGCCGTCTTTCTGCGCACCATAGAAAAAAAGGGGGAGGCGAAAATCACCATCTCAAGCAACATGGGTGACAAAAGCATCACTTTTACGGTAGTGTAGGGTATGTTTACCCTCTACATTGACGCCGATTCGTGTCCCAAGAACCTACGTACCATCCTGCTCAGGTGCATCGTCAAGAATGACTATGCAGCCTTCTTTGTAGCCGACCGTCCCTTGAAAGACGTGCAGACCGCCTATGAGCAGCATACTGCCAAGCTCAGGAAAGAGGCTGAGAAGAGGGGCATCGAGGATGTGCGCTCCATCACCAGCAAGATTGAGCATATCGTGGTGGAGGCGGATATGGACAGCGCTGACGACTGGATAGTTGAGAATGCTACGCTTCCCTGTCTGGCTGTCACCCATGACATTCCCCTTGCTGCGCGCCTGGTGGAGAAGGGCATTCCCACCATCGATGACCGGGGAGGGGTCTTCACCAAGGAGAATATGGCCCAGAGGCTCTCCATACGCAACGCCATGAAGGAGTTTCGTGAGCTGGGCATCTTCAGTGAAAAACATAAGAGCATGGGGCCCAAAGAGACCAAGGCCTTCTCAGATGCGCTAGATTCCATGCTTCATAAGCTCACGGTGAAGCAATAGGGCCAAACCCTCTTCTTTTGGGGTAATGCGTAAAAAAGCCATACTGATCTGCAAAAACGAAGATGACCGGATGTTCCTTCTCAGCAAGACGGAAAGGCTGGCCTGGCTCAGTTGCCAGGCCGCCTCTGCACTTGACCAAACAGAGGATTGTCACCTCCTGATAGGCAGGACAGGGGATCTCCCCTCCCTGCTCACCCTGAAGCGAAAGGTGCTCTCCTATACCCAGGCCCCCCTTTTGGTCTTCTCCCCTGATTCCCAGTATCCAGTGCTTAGGATGGTGGGGGGCCCCACTTGCAAGATAGTGGAGGAGAGCATCGGCCATCAAGACCTGGAAGAGGAGGTGCTCTCTTTGATCAGGACCAAGGCAGGACAGTGCAAAGAGAGCCCTACCTGTTCGCTTACCCTGCGAGAGAGGCAGGTCCTCGCCCTCATACTCAGCGGTGAGGAGAACAAGGGCATAGCGGTCAAGATGGGCATACAGCTTTCGACTGTCTACGCCCACAAGAAGAACCTCTTTCTCAAGACAGGGATGCACACCACCAGCCAGCTGGTAGTCTGGGCCCTCCTAAGGGAGTTTGCACCCTAGACCCTATTGGGTTGGCCCTCTCTGCTTGCATTGTCAGGCAGTGATAGAGAGAGCGTGGCCTTGGTTGCCGGGAGCCTTATTCTGCGCAGCGATCCTTCTGGTTCCCTGCCCTTGTGGGGAGACCAACTTCACTTTGACCGGATTCTAGTTTCATCCCCAATAGGTATGGCGGCCAGTGGCCGCCATATCTGTTGGAGTCTGTAGCGATTGCAGTGGTGTAGCAAAGTACAATACAGCAATTGCATAGGGATGCAATTTTAGCAATCCTAGAAGCCTGCGAGCCTTGGGGCCCTCGGGAAGGGGATGACGTCGCGTATGTTGCCCATGCCGGTGACATACTGCACAGCCCTTTCAAAGCCCAGGCCGAATCCTGCATGGGGAACCGATCCGAACCTCCTGAGGTCGAGGTACCACCAGTACTCCTCAGGCTCGAGCTTCATCTCGATCATGCGACGGGTAAGGGTGTCGATGTTTGACTCACGCTCAGATCCTCCGATGATCTCCCCCAGACGCGGGACCAGCACATCCATGCCGCGGACTGTCCTGCCGTCGGCGTTGAGCTTCATGTAGAAGGCCTTGATGTCCTTGGGGTAGTCGGTGACGATGACCGGGCTCTTGAAGACAACCTCGGTGAGGAACTTCTCGTGCTCGCTTTGCAGGTCGCTACCCCAGGCTACAGGGAAGGAGAACTTCGAAGCATGCTTTTCCAGTTCCTTTACTGCATCAGTGTAGGGCAGTCGCACAAAGGGCGCATCGACGATGTTTCTGAGGGTGTCTTGCATACCCTTCTCCACAAACTTGGAGAAGAAGGCCATATCCTCATCACAATTCTCAAGCACTGTCTTGAACAGGTATTTCAAAAAGGACTCGGCGATCTCCATGTTGCCTTCGTTGGTGCAGAATGCCATCTCAGGCTCCACCATCCAGAACTCCGAAAGGTGTCGCTTGGTGTTAGAGTTCTCGGCCCTGAATGTGGGACCGAAGGTGTAGATGTTCTTCATCGCCATCGCATAGGCCTCCCCCTCAAGCTGGCCGCTTACCGTAAGGAAGGATTTCTTGCCAAAGAAGTCCTTGGAGTAATCGACAGCTCCCTCTTTTGTCAGGGGAGGGTTTTTGGGATCGATTGTGGTGACCAAAAACTGCTGGCCGGCCCCTTCGGCATCGCTGCTGCTGATGATCGGGGTGTTCACATAGACAAACCCGTTCTCCTGGAAGTACTGGTGTACGGCATAGGAGAGGGTGTTTCTCACTCGCGTGACTGCACCGAACATATTTGTCCTTGGCCTGAGGTGTGCGATCTCCCTCAGGTATTCGATGGTATGACGCTTCTTCTGCAAGGGGTAGGTGTCAGCAGGGCAGTCGCCGACTAAGGTGATGTCAAGGCTGGCCATCTCTACCCGCTGTGAGCCGCCTGCACTCTCAACAATAGGGCCCCTGCAGATGACCGAAGAGCCTGTGGAGAGCGAGTCGAGCAAGCCGTCATTGGAAAACTGCTCCTTGTCGATGACAACTTGCAGCCCCTTGAGGCAAGAGCCGTCGTTCACCTCAAGGAAACACACGGTCTTGCTGTCACGTTTGGTACGTACCCAGCCTTCAGCTTGGACGACCTCTTTGCTTGGCTCTCTCTTGAGCAACGCGGAAATACGTTCGTTCATGGGAAATGCTCC
>CAYMRN010000142.1:0-5133 GCA_964392855.1 uncultured Sphaerochaeta sp. | reverse complement strand
TGAGCAAGGGCATCCAGGGCAGGAGTTCTGCTATGCCGTAGCGGACGGTTTGTCTGTGCTGATTGAACTGGGAGTTGATGACTCCGAGCTCGCTGAGTATCTCTTCATCAAATGCCTGAGGGGAAGCAGCAATCAGCCGTAACAGCTGGGTGGTAATTGCAGATTGGACCTTTTCTTCAACATGAGTAAAAATAGGGTACCATTGGTCTGGCTTTGACCGCACCGCTTCTATATCGGTCTTTAGAGCTGCAATCATGGAGCCCAGAGGCTTGATTTTTTCACTGATGGCGGAGCTGCGAATTGAGGAGAGGACTGAACCTAGGTTATTCAGCAGGTCCAGGTATCCCTCGAAGAGTTCCCAACGTAAAAAGGGATCAGATGGCACGCTTTGGCAGGCTTGGGAAGTGACGATAAGGGACGCAGCCAAGTTGCCGCTATCCACAGTCGATACGTAATGTGGGCGCAGAGCCTCGCGGGTGAGTGTGTCGTACCAGTTGAAGAAATGGCCACGGTAGCGCTCCATCTCTGCCATGCTTTCCATTGTCATGGAGAGGCGGGTAGTCAAAGCCAGATGTCCCAGATACCCAAAATCATAGGCTGCAAGCATGGAAGTCAGAAGCAGGCCTATATTGGTGGGTGAGGTCCGGTGGGCAATCCTTGCATCCGGTGCTTCTTGGAAATGGTCGGGGGGTAGCCAGTGGTCTTCCGGTCCGACAAAACGTTCGAAGAACCCCCATGTACGGCGTGCGACTTGCCGCAACAAGGTAATATCGTCCTTGCTCAGCGGTTCGCTATCCTCAACGATGGGAAGGTTTATACGGTAGGTCACCAAGGGGGCAAATATCCACAGCAGGAGGATGCATCCAGCTACATATAGTGATGTGGGAACACTGCCTGTTGTCAGAAAAGCAAGCAAGGGAGCTGCTATCGCCAGGACCAGTGCACCGAGTGCGGTGATGATCATTTTCACCCAAGCGATATTGCTGCGCTTGAGCTTGGCAAACAGGCGTGCTGTTTGCGCGGCTGTAGTCCATTGCAACAAGTTTTTGTGGCTGATCAGAAGCCGATAGAGTGTAGTCAGAATAGCATCAGAGGTGATGTAGGCATCATATGGCAGAAAGGAAACCGATAGGACCCACCGTACAAAAGTATCCCGGACCGGTCGCAGGTCAAGTGAGGACTCCTCTTTTTGGATAATCTGCACAGCGCTTCGGGTAAGGCCTGTGAAGAGGGGAACACTAAGGGAAAAGATCAGTATCATCGACCATTGGATGGCTAAGCCTGGCAGGAAAAGCACCCCTATGATAAAAATGAAAACCAGTGCCGGTGACAGTAACGAACGTCGCAAATTATCAAATATCTTCCAGTGGTCTATGCAATTGAATCCATGACTCCTATGCCTTGATCTGAACAGCCAGGGCAACAGTTGCCAGTCTCCACGAGTCCAGCGGTGTTTGCGAAACATTTTCGCCATGTAATTGGGGGGATAATCCTCTATCATGGTGATATCGGTAACCAAACCTGCCCGCCCCATGCTACCTTCCAGCAAATCGTGGCTGAGTACCGTGTTTTCAGGGATATGGTCGTGTATGCTTCGCTCGAATGCATCGACATCGTAGATCCCCTTGCCAACATATATACCTTCCCCTATAAGGTCCATGTAGCTATCGGATACAGCCAAGGTATACATATCCAGACCGGTATCCCCGGAAAACAGGCGAGTAAACCAGGAGTGGGTAGTGCTTTTGGGATGAATCTCCATACGAGGCTGTAGGATGGTATAGCCAGAGCTAACCGTTTCATCCTCAGCGAAAACCGGCTGGTTAAGGGGATGGGCCATCGCACCTACCAGGCGTTTGCCGGCCCCAATTGGCAGGATGCTGTCATCATCGAGGGTAATCACATATTTTATGTGATCCAAATGGAGAGGGTTTCGGCTAAGCTCTTCGGTCAGCGTAATGAAGGAGTGATTCCGGTCTCCACGCAAGAGCCTGTTGAACTCATGTAGTTTCCCGCGCTTCCGTTCCCAACCCATCCATTTCCCTTCGGAGGGGTTCCACAGTCGTTTCCTGTGCAGAAAGAAAAACCGGTCTGTAACCAACTCACCTTCGCCGCTTCTGGATGGGACTCCAACCGGGATCTGAGCATATTTTTCATTGAGCTCTGCCATCTTTGACTGGGCATAGCGTATGAGGTCTGCATCTTCTGCCACGATCTCTTCATCAGCATCATAGGAATCGGTCAGGATTGCAAATTGGAAACCGGGTTCCGGATTGCGTAGATAATGTTTCTCGATTTGGAAAACCAAGGAGTCTATGTCCTTGAAAGACCCGATCATACCGGGTATTACCACCATGGTGCTGAACTTGTCAGGCAGGCGGTGTTTGAAATCCATCTTGGGCAGGATGCGTGGAGGGATACTCACTGTTATGATCCAGTTCACCAGGCTGGTCGCTACAGTGAAGGCGGGTATGCTCATTGCAAGGCCAAGCAGGACACCAATGATGGTGATGAAAGGTGTTCCAAACAGGTCGACGGCGATATTCCAGGATTGGTTGGCATATGTGGTCGTCTCACCGAGAAACAGTTGGGGAAGATGGGAAAACATTGCAAGAAGGGCCCAGAGCAACAGGGTAAAGGGGAGTACTGTGCCCAGATATACCCCTTTGCCGTGATCGAGTACCCACTCTTGTATGGCTGCCCTGGCTCTGGGGCGATAGCCAATCTCCTTCACAAAGGCCTTGCGGTGTTTTCCAATGAGGAACTCGCCTATATGCATAGCACCTTCTGCTCTAGAGAGGCCCTCAGGGGCAGGGAACTGCCTAGCATATTCCAACAGGTGCTCGGCGAGTGTTATTTCATCATAGTCGCTAGTACGGGCAAGGTTTTCAACCGTATTTCGGTACAGATCACGAGTCTTGAAGTCCATTTCGGCATACAAGCCAGCAGGATCTTGGCGCAATAGTTTCTCTAGTATGCTCACCGACTCAAAAAAATCATTCCAATCCAGCTCTGATATGATCCGTATGCTATGGATAATGTTTGCCACCCTGTTGCCCATATCTTCTGTTTCATCAGTGGTGTAAGGAGTAGTATCAGGTGCAGAGATAAGGCGACCTGGTGCTGGAAAAGTGGGGGTCTGTGCAGGTCTGATCAACTTGTACAAAGTGTCCGCAAGGAATTCCAGCAAGGTGATTCGTAAAAATATCGGAAGGGCCCAAATCTCACCTGTTTCGAGCGGTACCTCGTGTTGCAGGTCTATCAGTATCTGTTCGAAAAAAGCAGGGTCAAATAGCAGGTCCTGGTGTGACAAGGTGTTTGCAGCGAAGACAAAGATCCTTGCATGCCCATCCTGTGGGCCACCTTCAACCTTTGGCAAATCATCATAAAACCCCTCAGAGATATCTTTCTTGACCTGGCGAATGGTTCGAGATACCAGATAGTAGTTATCCATCAGCCATTCGGATGCATAGCTCAGTCTCAAATCAGCATCTTCTGTCTCCTTGAGGAATTGATGTGCAGTTTTTATCCAAGCGTGAATATTCTGCAGGTTTGTAACCACAGAGCCATACGGAACAATCTTGTTACGGCTTCTGTTTCGGCTCTTTCTTTTAGGAGAAGGTTCTGTCTTTACGTTCTGTATAGTGCTTCTCAGACGGAGGATCAGCTCCTCTTTGCTTTCGATCTTGGGTAAGGTCTTTTCACTCATCAGACACGTCCTTTGATCTTATTTGCTGCCAGTTCAGAATCAGAGGGCCGGACGAGGTGGCGTGGTACATCCTGGATAATGAGGATTGGTCGCGAACCGAACTCCAGCATCTCCCTGGCGACACTGCCATACGGGTAATGGTGATGACCCGTATGGCCATGGGCAGACATGATTATCAGGTCGATACCTTCCTCTTCAACCAAATTCTGCAGAGCTTCCGAAACGCTACGGTTTTCAATAGTCCTTATTTCAGTGGGTAAGGGAAACTGCAGCCTGATCCGTTCAAGATACGCTAAAACTGAGCTTCGGGTGAGCTGCATGAGCTGTGCAATAAGCTCTTGGGCCTCCTCACCATGAGACTCGGGAATAGGTATTTCCGGTGGACGTATCACTGTCGCAAGGAATAATACTGGATCAGCCGACTCTTTGCCAGGCAGAGTTACACTCTGCCCTTCATCTTCTTTGCGAATCAATCGTACACAAGCTGAAAATGCGCATTCGGACCGTGGAGAATTGTCTACAGGCATCAAGATGCGACGATAATGAATTTTACTCTCAGGCGTTTCTAGTTCTTCATAGGCACGCACCAAGAGGACAGGCAGGTAAATTCTATGCAGTACCTTCTGGGCAACACTGCTGATGTTCCAATGGGTGAGCCCGCCCCAACCGTGGGTACTGATAACCAAAAGGTCTATGCCCTCATCTTGGGCAAAACTGATGATACATTCAGCTGGGTTTCCTGTGCGTATGGCATATTCAACCCCGGAAACTTCCGTATCAATACGTTCTTTTACCTTGGCCAGTGTCTCCTGCAGGTACTGTTCAGCCTTGTTTTTTCTAATTACCCAGGTAATGGGATCTTCTGCATATGGCTGATTGATCTTCTCGGTAGTTTCCAGGACTTGCAAAAGGACAATGGTCGAGCCAAACACCCGCGCGAATCCCTCAGCGTGAGGTAATGCGCGTTCGGCAAATCCTGATCCATCCAGTGGTACAAGTATACGTGTAAACATGGCTGTTGCTCCAATGCATTTCTGGTAAATTCTGAAAACCGGGGCGTCTTGGTATGGGATACAGGACCGCTTGAAAGACAGGTTGTTACCAGAAAAAAGATATTTGTGAGATACTGATTATTTCAGTTCCAGCACAAAACGAATTTATGACGTCCCTGTATATATTTTAGCTTATTTCTTACTACAAATCAACTAGTGGGTATGTAGCAGGATAAGAGTAGACTTCATATTGGCTAAGATGTTCCAAAAGAAATCTAAAACGGTAGACATGAATTTTACTAGGGGTGTGCTGAAACAAGTTTTTTTGGTATGGGAAAAAACATGAAAATCTTGCTTCCCGGAAAGGTAGCGGATATATTTTTGATAGCAAGACTGAGATTCTCAAGAGGAATGCAAAGTGCTTCATTGTTC
>CAYMRN010000141.1:0-5135 GCA_964392855.1 uncultured Sphaerochaeta sp. | reverse complement strand
CCCCACCTCCATATTCACCTCATCCCCCGTTACAACAATGACGGGCAAAAGTTTGGATTCACCAAAGAGAGCTATGCTGAAGGTGAAATGGCCAAGTACGGCAAACAACTGGAGTTCTGAACATGAAAGCATGTCATCACTGCCATACAGCAATTGAGCCATTGTTGACGATAGGGACCCAGACTCTCTGCGCCAAGTGCGAAGAGCCTCTGCACAGCTGCTTCAACTGCAGGTTCTACAGTCCCGGGTCCTATCATGACTGCCTCGAAGCGGTAGAGGAACTCATTGTAGAAAAAAAAGAAGCCAACTTTTGTGATTTCTTCATGTTGGGTGAGGACAACCAAGAGGAAAACAGAAAAAAAGCTCAAGCAAAAAAACGGGCGGAAGCCTTCTTCACCACCTAAGGAACAGATAATGAACAGACGATACTCCATCATCATACTTTGCATCCTCCTGCCACTGCTCTTCTTGGGTTGCCAAAGCTATACGGCATCCAAAGGAAGAGCGGAAATTGCACCCATACCCTCTGTCATCGAGGAAAAGACCATCACCAAGTACTCGGTCATCCAAGAGATGCAGGCCCAACAGGAAGAGCAAAAGAGGGCTGCCCTTGCTCTGGAGCAACAAGCAGAAAGAGATGCGAGGCTTGTCTTGCTGACAGCTAGGGAGCAGGAACTGCAAGACTCGCTGGAAACGCTCAAAAGCCGCCTTGCAACAGTTACCGAAGAGAACCAGCAGCTTCTCGATACCCTGACAGCGATCACGGTGGAAAAAGAGGAGATAGCCCTTGGCAAAGAGCTATCCGCCCAAGAGAGTGCAGAACGCATGCTCGACTTGCAGAGCCAAAACGCACTGCTTTCCAACGAGATTCTTGAACTGCAAGGCTCCCTGGAAAAGCTCAAAAGCAACCTTGCTACAGTTACCGAAGAGAAGCAGCAGCTTCTCGAGACCCTGACAGCGATTACGGTGGAAAAAGAGGAGATAGCCCTTGGCAAAGAGCTATCTGCCCAGGAGAGTGCAGAACGCCTGCTCGCCCTGCAGAGCCAGAACGCACTGCTAAACAACGAGATTTTTGAACTGCAAAGCCTCATCGAGGAGAACAAGGCTCTGCAAGAGGAGCAGAAAGAACAACGCCTGCGTATCGAAAGGGAACAGGAGCAGGAGCGTGCGGAACAGGAGAGGAAGGCACTCGCTGCATGGCAAGAGCTGACCAACGAGTACGAGGCCCTACAGGTAGAGACCCGCATGCTCAAGGCCCAGCTTGAAGAGAAGACGCTTACCATCCAAGAGAAGGTCCGTCTTGAGATGGAGCGAAGCGAAGAGGCAAAAAGGGTAGAACAGCAGCGCCTGGCCAGGGCCCAGGCCCAGGAGGCGGAGGCCAAGCGCATCGAAGCCGAAGAGGAGGCAAAACGCTTGGCCAGAGAGAAGGAGTGGAGACAGATCCCCCCCTTGGATCAGATAACCTACCCAAGACGCTACAAGACAGAGAAGCCCACAACCCTGGCAAACGACGGAGAGAAGCTTCATGCCCTCATGCTCCCCTTGGATGACATACCATGGAAAGATCGAAAAATAGTCATGGAGGTGCATACGAGCATACGTGACCTGGAGATTCCCGTCATCTTTGTCACAGGCCACATGGAGAATGTCATAGCCTTGGTAAAGGAGATGCGCTCAAACGCAGTGCTCTTCAGCACAGGTGCGATCATAACCAGCTTTCCGATCAAGGAGATCAGCAACTTCGGCACAGTAATCCAGTACCAGAAAGATACAACCCTGCGCCTCATGCTAGCAAACCTGCCCGAGTATCAGGTCGTGCGGCAGTTTGTGGAGGGCAAAGATTGGCAGGCTACACAGAAAAGCATTACAGCCGACAGGCTCACCCTCCTCAAAGAGATACTGGGTGAAGGAGAACTCACTGCAGCAACCCTCATGGGAGCTTCCCTGTACGAGCCCTCCTACCGTGATTGGAATACCTTCAGTCCCGTCGGATACCGCCAGATAGATTACCTGTGGCCACTGTCGGACTTCCTGGAGAGTGAAGGGTTCTATGACACCTACAGGCTCACGCATTTCAGCGAAGCGACCAATGCAGGAAATACCCTCATCGCCCCAGAGTGGGGCGAACGGGTTGATTACCTCTACAGCAGAAAGATACTCCCCCTCTCCTCAACACTGCTGACCATCGGAGGCGAATCCGCCCCTGATGAGAGTGGCATCTCACGCTTTGGTGTATTGGGGACATTCCTGGTCCCTTGAATCAGGAGTTGTCCTCTTGCGAACTCGGCTCACCGACAACTTCAGCCTTGCCCTCTATGGTCAGGGTACTTTCGAACTGTCTGGTGAGTTTGCGTATCCTCATGGACCATACAAACATCGCTACCCCAGAGGCTAGCAGGACCACACCCACGAGCTTGAGAAGCAGATCCCCTATCTGGGTGGGAAATATAAAGAACAGCACTGCGAGCACTAAGGAGAAAAGTGCTTCAGAGAGCAAGGGCGCTACGCTTATATTGCCTTTTCGCAGGAAGAAAGCCTGGAAGACGGAGATCAAGGCTGAGATGAGCAGCTGCACCGCAAGAATATAGAGCAGCAAGTGCGTGCTGAAGTTCTTGGTCGACAGGGAGAGGATGATCACCAGGACTCCAACTCCCATATTGACAAGCCCCTTGATGATCAGGGCACTCCTATTGCGAGGCCCCAGGGCATAGATGCGCATGGAAACAAGGGAGTTGATCCCGGTTATCACCATTCCCAATCCCAGCAAGGCAACAAAGGCCTTTGCAAAAGACTCACCTTGGAACATCATATAGATACCAAGTATCGATATGATGGCTGCAAGCACCGCTGTTGTGTTAAGATGTCTTTTCATGAATGTATCAGCCATGACAATCCCCCTTTTCCTATTCTGTACAGGTAACCCGTTTTTCTTTATGGTACAGGGAGCGACAAAGCAAGTAAAGGAGTAATGCCCATGTACAGATATCTTTTCTTTGATGCTGATGGAACCCTCTTTGACTTCAATGAGGCGGAAAATCGTGCATTTTACCAGATGGCCGAACACCTGGGGTTCGATGCGACAGCTGAGCAACTGCAGAGATACAAAGCCTGCAACGAAGCGTGCTGGAAAGCATTTGAACGTTTTGAAATAACACAAACGACCCTAAAGACCAAACGGTTCGAAGATTTCTTCTCCTTCGAACAGCTTGATTTCGACCCGGACCTCGCCAGCAGGACCTACCAAGGGTTCCTCTCCCACCAGGGTATCCTCTATGAAGAGAGCCGCCCTCTCCTAGAGGAGCTCATCAAGCGCGGATATACCCTCTACCTAGCTTCAAACGGCATCGCTGAGGTACAGCGGGGTCGTCTTGCACAATCACGGACATCTGGGTATTTCAAGGATATCTTCATCAGTGAGGAGATGGGATCACAGAAACCGGACAGGCAGTTCTTCTCCTTCATGCTTGAGAAAACCGGCTTGGAATCAAGAAGGAAGGAGTGTCTCATGATCGGTGACAGCCTCATCAGCGATATCCAAGGGGGCCTTCTAAGCGGCCTGGATACGCTGTGGATCAACATGGATGGGGATGTGAAGAACAACACGGCAATCCAGCCTACGCACGAGATGCACAGCCTCAAAGAGATGTTGGACCTGTTCGGCCCTCTCTACTGAAGGCTCTCGACAACCTTGAGCTCAACCTGCACGACCAGCAGAGTGTTGGGATCGATATTCTGCGTCCCTTCCCTGCCGTAGCCAAGCTTGGGGTGGATCCAAAACTGATATTTCGAACCTTCACTCATCAGCTTCACCCCCTCTATAAAGCCGGGGACACCGATGGCCTGCAGCTGGAAGCGCGAAGGGTGTCCCCTCTCGTAGGAGGAGTCCACCACCTTGCCATTGAGCAAGGTCATCTGGTAATCGAGCTCAACCATCTGCTCCCCTATAGGCCTTGCTCCCTGCCCCTCAGTGAGGACCTTATACTGTAGGCCGGACTCGGTTACCTTCACCCCTTTCTGGTCCTTGTTGAGAGCGAGAAAGGATTCGGCACGCTCCAGGTTCTCACTGGCTATGGCATTCTGTTCGATCTGGGCGATCTCCAGCATCTTGTTCTGCACTTCATACAGGACTTTGCTCATCTCCTCCTGACTGAAGAAGCCCGATCCCTCGTGGGCATCAAGGGCACCTTTGGCAAAGAACTCACTGTCGAGGTTATCAAAGCCCTGTTGTAGCATCGTTGAGTAGAGCATATACCCATAGGTATAGCTGAAACGCTCATCAAGTGTGACAGGCCTGGGCTTGTTCCTGATGGAGTCTTTTACCACTATCTCTGTTTTTGTCTGAACTTCATACGTGTCGGAATTTGCCTCTGAAGCTGCTGTGGGAGGCTTTAGCATGAACTGCACTTCTGAGCGACCAATTCCGATGAGAGAGGAGACTATAAGGAAAAACAAGATGCAAACAAGGAACATTTTCTTCACGGCACAACCTTCCGCTGCAGGGGTTTTGCTTCTCGGTGTACTCCATTTGGCAGGGCACACACTATCTTGGATAGTACTGTCATTCACCCCGAGATGACAACAACAACCAAGCAGAAACTTGCATACAGAAAACTGTAACGCACATAAGGCGAAACGTCCAGTAAAACATTACGATTCCTGACTCTACGAGCTAAAATATCGCTTTAGCGTGCAAACACGCTTGTCCCGTTGCTGTCAATTGCTACGATAGCAGGAAAATCCTCCACCTCCAAAGCCAAAAGCGCTTCGGGGCCCAACTCGGCAAATGCAAGGGTCTCAACCTTTCTTACCGTCGAGGCATACAAGGCCCCGCAACCACCATACGCCTGCAGGTAGAGGGCCTTGTTCTCTATGATGGAAGAGACCACAGCAGCACTTCTGGGACCTTTTCCTACCATCACGCGCAGGCCCTCATCCAGCAGTCTGGGAGCAAAGGGGTCCATTCGGGCACTGGTAGTAGGGCCGCACGCCCCTAAGGGAAATCCTTCGGGAGCCGGAGAAGGACCCATGTAGTAGATCGCCTGGCCACGTAAGTCGATAGGGAGCTCCTGGTTTCGCTCTAGCAGGTCGAAGAGCCTGCTATGTACCTGGTCCCCGCCGACATACAGGGTCCCACT
>CAYMRN010000140.1:0-5169 GCA_964392855.1 uncultured Sphaerochaeta sp. | reverse complement strand
AAGCGGTGTGACAGAGAGGACTCCCACAGTAGTGGTTGAGAGGAGTCTGACAGGCGCCCGATGAAAACCCCTTTTGAGCCGCAGGCTGAACCCTTGGTAGTAAGCTATGCCGCACACCTGGCGAAACAGGGAGAATGAGCGTCCCATCCAGCGCTTGAGAGCTGGTGGGGAAGCAAGGTGGAACCGCGGAAACATGAGAGCTTTCATGTCTTCGTCCTTGCCGGATACGGAGATGCCGTAACGGGAAGACGATGGCATGAACGCTCTTTTTTATTTGGTTTAATAAGGAGATATATAGATATGGCTAAAGAGGAAGTAGGAGACAAGCTCTCCAGAATTCGTCACTCAATGTCGCACGTAATGGCCGAGGCTGTCCTACAGATGTTCCCCACGGCCCAAATCGCCATAGGACCTTCGATCGAGAACGGGTTCTACTATGATTTTGACCTGCCAAGGCAGTTGGTAAACGATGATCTGGAGGAGATAACTTCCAGGATGCGCGCCATCATAGCTGAGGACAAGCCCTTTGTCCGTACGGTGGTAAGCCGTGAAGAGGCAAAAAGAATATTTGCCAACCAGACATACAAGCTTGAGCTGATCAATGCCATTCCTGAAGATGAGGAGGTTTCCCTCTACAGCATCGGTTCTTTCACCGACCTCTGTCGCGGACCGCATGTAAAGTCCTCCAAGGAGCTCAGAGCTGATGCTTTCAAGCTTATGAGCATTGCCGGTGCATATTGGAGAGGCAAGGAGACCAATCCCATGCTTACCCGCATCTATGGCACTGCATGGGCGAATGCCAAGGAACTCAGGCTCTATATGCAGCATCTTGAGGATGTGGAGAAGCGTGATCACCGTAAGATCGGCAAGGACCTCGACCTGTTCAGCCTGCACGAGGAAGCAGGACCTGGCTTGGTCTACTGGCACCCGATGGGGGCCAGGATCAGGCAGGCAATTGAGAACTTCTGGCGAGATGAGCACTATGCAAATGGCTACGAGATGGTCTACACCCCCCATATCGGCAAGGCCTGGCTCTGGGAGACCAGCGGTCACCTGGGATTCTACAAGGAGGGCATGTATCCTCCCATGGAACTGGATAAGAGCGACTACTATGCCAAGCCGATGAACTGCCCGTTCCATATCATGATCTACAACAATAGCAAGCACTCCTACCGGGACCTCCCGTTCCGATGGGCAGAACTGGGCACTGTCTACCGATATGAAAAGGCCGGTGCAATGCACGGCCTGATGCGAGTCCGCGGCTTTACCCAGGATGATGCACACCTGTTTGTCACCCCAGACCAGATGCAAGAGGAGATCCTTGAAGTGCTCAGGTTCTCCCTGCACATGCTCAAGTCCTTTGGATTCAAAGATATACAGGCTTATCTTTCCACCATGCCAGAGAAGGCTGTAGGGGATCCCAAGCGTTGGGATGATGCTACAGAGGCCCTCCGCCAGGCTATTGAGGCTGAGGGGTTGAGCTATGAGGTTGATGAAGGTGGTGGTGCTTTCTATGGCCCAAAGATTGACCTGAAGGTAAAGGATGCCATCGGGCGGGAGTGGCAGCTCTCCACCGTCCAGTTTGATTTCAACGAGCCTGAACGGTTTGACATGACCTTTGTAGACCGTGACGGGGTGGAGAAACGTCCGTACATGATCCACCGGGCCTTGCTTGGGTCGCTGGAGAGATTCTTCGGTGTCCTGATCGAGCACTATGCTGGAGCCTTCCCCCCGTGGTTGGCACCAGTTCAGATCAAGATAATCCCCGTCGGGGAGAACTTCTTTGACTATGCCAAGGAGCTGGAGAAACGCCTGCGCAAGGAGGGGCTGCGTGTCTCTGCAGACCTTGCTGATGACAGGATGAATGCTAAGATCCGCAACGCCCAGCAACTGAAGATTCCCTACATGGTTATCCTTGGGGAGCGTGAAGCTGAAAATGACCAGGTTTCTGTTCGCTACAGAAGCGGCAAGCAGGAGAATGGCCTGTCCACTGAGGCTTTCATAGCTTCTGTGAAGGCTACGATTGCAAGCAAGGAGCAATTGTAATACGACCATGACCAGAAACAAGAAGCCGGAGCGATCCGGCTTCTTGCCTTGGAGGGTACGATGACACACGAAAAAGCATTTCAGAGATTGGAAGCGATCGACCGGGAATTGGTGATGCTTGAACATATGAGCTCTGTCCTCTCCTGGGACCAGGAGATGGGCATTTCAGAGAATGGGCTTGAGGAGCGCTCGGCCCAGCTTGGCTGGCTCGCATCCCAGGCTCATGAGAGAGCGTGCAGCGGTGAGGTTGGGGACCTGCTTGCAAGCCTTGGTGCCGATAGGCAGAATCCAGAGGGGAAGGGGGGGAATGCCTTTGAGAAGGCTCTTATCCGGCTTCGTTTCCGCCATTGGGACAAGCACAGCAGTATGCCTGCCTCCTTGGTCCGTGCCATCAGTGAAAAGACTTCCCAGTCGCATGCAAGTTGGGTCGAGGCAAGAAAGAAGAATGATTGGACCCTGTTCAAGGATGATCTGCAGGAGATAGTCGGTCTCGTCAGGGAGAAGGAGTCCTGCTACAGGCGCGAAGGCTCTCGTGGCTACGATGTGCTGCTTGATGATTTTGAGCCGGGGATGAAGGGTTCTGAGGTAGAGGCCCTGTTCGCCTCCATCAAGCCATCGTTGGTCTCCTTGGTGCAGGTCCTTGCAGATAAGTGTGTCGATGATGGCTTCCTGAGGCTTGATTACCCCATAACCAAACAGGAGGAGTTCTCTAGGATTGTCCTAAAGGATATGGGCTTTGATTTCAGTCGGGGAATGAGTGCTGTCTCAGTCCATCCGTTTACCTCGACCCTAGGAGGGGATGATATCCGCATCACCACACGCTATAGCGACCCTAGTGTGCTGGATTCGTTGGGATCGACTATCCATGAGGGGGGACATGCCCTGTATGAGATGGGCATGAATACCGGCAGGCAGAAGGGTACCAGTGTTGCAAATGCCCCTTCCCTTGGCATGCATGAGTCCCAAAGCAGGCTTTGGGAGAACATGGTAGCAAAAAGCGAGGGGTTCTGGTCCCATTACTACCCCTTGTTTTGCACCTTCTTCCCTTCACAGACAGAAGGGGTGAGCCTAACCAGATTCTTGCAGGCGGTAAACAAGGTGGAGAACTCACTTATCAGAGTCAATGCTGATGAGGTGAGTTACTCCCTGCATATCATGCTCAGGTTTGAACTGGAGCAGGAGCTGTTGTTTGGCAACCTTTCTGTGGATGACCTTCCTGAGGCTTGGGATGCAAAGTCACAGGCTCTGTTGGGCATCGTCCCCAAGACCTATGCACAAGGGGTGTTGCAGGATGTGCACTGGAGTAGTGGGGATTTCGGGTACTTTCCTACCTATGCCCTGGGCAACCTCTATGGCGCCCAGATCTGGCAAAAGGTACAAGAGGACTTGGATGTGGAATCCCTGCTGCATGATGGAAAGCTTCTGGAGCTGCATGCCTATCTGAATGAGCACATATATATGAAGGGAAGCCTCCTTTTGCCTGGGGACCTGCTCACCGAGGCTACTGGAAAACCTCTTGACGCGAAGCTGTTCACCAGTTACCTTGAAGGAAAGTTCAGCCGCTTGTTCGGCTACTAGAGGAAGTCTATGAATATTCCGAATAAGCTCACTGTCTCTCGCCTGGTCATGGCCCCACTGTTTTTCATTGCCTTTAACCTGCCGGCCTGGGTGGGACCTGAATTGGGTAAGCTCTCTTCAATCCTGACTATCGTGTTGTTGCTCTTCACGGAGATGAGCGACCTGCTCGATGGGCTGATCGCAAGAAAATACGGCCAGGTCACCGACTTGGGCAAGGTGATGGATCCTTTTGCCGATACCTTCTCCCGACTGACCTACTTTGTATGCCTCTCCAGCTATGGGATAATGCCGTCATGGACGTTTATCATCATCATGTGGCGGGAGTTCTTTATCCTGTTCATCAGGATGCTGATGATGGGCAAGGGAAAACCGGTGGCTGCAAATATCTGGGGCAAATCGAAGGCTGTGCTGTATGCCATCAGCGGTGCGGCGGGTGTGCTCTATATCGCCCTGACCCGTTGGTTTGTGGGGGCCTCCTGGCTCTCGCCCATCGCCACGGTCCTTACTGTCGTGTTCGCCTTGGCAGCCTTTGCCTCGGCTGCCTCCCTACTTACCTACGTGAGGGCCATCATCGGTGATGGAAGCCTCTCGTCCATGTCCCGATAAGCCGTATGAGAGGGTTGGACAGACTCACCGAGGGTGAGACAGCTTCCCTTACGTATGTGCTCACCGACGTCGATGATACGATAACCACAAATGGAAAGCTGCATCCTGAGGGCCTTGAGGCCCTTTGGATGCTGCATGATTCGGGTCTGAAGGTTATCTGTGTGACCGGTGGATCTGCAGGATGGGGTGATACCTATCTGAGGCAGTGGCCGGTTGAGGCCGTCCTCAGTGAAAGTGGAGCCGTCTGTCTCTACAGGGAAGAAGGGGTCATCAAACACTATGTGCATCCATCCATCAGGAAGGAGGGGTACAAGCAGAAGGCCGAAGAGCTGATCAAAAAAGTACTTTCCCTTGTTCCTGAAGCGAAGCTGTCCAGCGATCAGTTTGCACGCATCTATGATATAGCCTTTGATCATGGCAGTGAGCCTCCTTTCCTGCACAAGGAGAAGATCGCTGAGGTTGTAGCTATCTGCAAAAGTCTAGGAGCCGGTACTGCAGTAAGTTCCATCCATGTGAACGCCTGGTTTGGGGAGTTTGACAAAAGGAGGGGGACTGAGGCATTTTTTAAGGATGTGCTCGGTCTTGAAGGGGATATTTTGCAAGAAATCTGCTGTTATTGTGGAGATGCTCCCAATGACCAGGTGATGTTCTCCCATTTCCCTTTGAGCTTTGGGGTGGGAAACCTGCGAAAGCACACAAAGAGCATGCAGAACCTGCCAAAATATATTGCCCAAGATGAGGGTGGTGCGGGGTTTTTCGAGATTGCAGAGGCGCTGGTGCGCTGTAAGCGAAACAATTCTACAATACTTTGAAAAGAACGCTTGACACTAAAGAGTCTATTTTGTTATGTTGTCTGAGCACGCTGAGCCACAGAAAAGCTCAGAAGCAGATTTTTGACAGATATATGAGAGAAGAGAAGAGAAGATATACGCAAGACGA
>CAYMRN010000139.1:0-5211 GCA_964392855.1 uncultured Sphaerochaeta sp. | reverse complement strand
ACGGGTTGAGTCCAAGCCGTTGATAATGGAAACTAGTTCTTTTGGTTTGAATAGAAAATGATTCTCCAGGGAAAGCTCAATATCAAGCTCATCCAAAAGAGGGACTACTTGTGAAAGATCTGAGATAGCCTTGCTAACGCTGAGTTCTGTCTCATCAACATCCTCCACCACAAGACGCATCATTTTGCCACCAAGTTCCACTGTAGATTGCAAGGCTATTATTAATTTTTCAGGATCATGCCCTCTGAACCCAGTGTCTATGGCTATTTGTGAAGCATACTCGTCGCGAATAGCAAGCCTTTCTGCTGAGCTTATAGAATAAAAAGGCAGATTCTCACAAATCTGTACACTTGACAGTTCCATGGAAAGTGCACAATCAAGGAAACCTCTCATGTCCATTTGTTTAAATAAAATCGCCCATCTATATGAATAACTGCTTAAACCGATTTCCATGACAATTTTTTGCTCCTATTAACTAGCCTACAATAGTACATTAATACTGTACTACAGCTTTTTGGCACCGTCAATAAAAACTTTGATCGAATATGTTGCCTTAAAGAGTTGCTGATGACTTAAACGCCAAACCTATAACATTGGCAGATCCTACTCTATACTTTACAGATACTTATTTTATTTTCTTAGTAGTTTTTATTTTTTATGGATACAGAAAAGGATACCCCAAGGTATACCCAGACAGTGCCCTTTCCGATGGGTTGTAATCTGCTTATATCAATATTTGCTTCTTGGGTTCGTGGTCCGAACAATTATCAGAGGGGAATCTTCACACACAAGCAGGTCTTGTACTCCTTATCATCCAAGATATCGATGGTTCCCTGATGGGAATCAACGATATGCTTGGCAATGGCCAAGCCCAGGCCAGTATTGTACTTGTTTACCTTAGTACTGTAAAACGGTTCAAATATCTTTGTTCGGATCTCTTGGGGTATTCCGTTGCCGTTATCTTTGACCTTCACCACTACAAAACCTTTGGCCGTATACAGTTCAACAAGTATCTGGCCAAAATCAAGTATCGCATCAATGCTGTTTACAAAGAGGTTGATGAATAACTGCTTGAGCTTATCGTCCATCCCTTTCGAAATGATGACATCTGCCTCTATACTTCTGATGATGCGCACATGCTTCGCATTGAGCCGGTGATTCAGCAGCAACAGGACGTCCTCCACCAAGGAGGAGATGTTCACACTCTGAAAGCTGTCTGTCTGGATCTTGGAGAAATCCAACAGGGAGGAGATAGTGCGCACAATACGATCCAGCTCAAGGTCAATCGTCTGGATCTTCTCCTTGATGTAGAGGTTTTCATTTTTCATGGAGATGAGAGCAAGATAGTTCTTGATGGCAAACAAAGGATTGTTTATCTCATGGGCCACCCCAACGGCAACCTCGGCAAGGGAAGCGAACTTCTCGCTTTTCATCAGATAATCTTCCAGGCTGTCATCAAGGGTATTGTCCTGGAGAATGATGAGGGTCCCGATGACAGTCAGCCTGTCATCCTTGATGGGGCTTACCTGGACCTCCAGGGTATTTTCCTGGTCGGTCTCCACTCCTCTCCATCTTGCATTTTTCCCCTTGGTGATGGAATCAAGGATCTCCTCATGGTGGTTTGGGAATACCTTCTCCAGATAGTGCAGAAACCATGTGCTGGAACTGGTGGCGCTGAAGTCATAGTCCAAAATTCTCTTGGCGAGCAAGTTCATCGTCTGGATCTTCCTATCATTGTCGAGGATGAGGATGCCTAAGGGAATCTCCTGGATTATCTTCCTGATGCTGGTGTTGAACAGTTGCAGCTTGTCCAGCTGTTCGGTCTGCATCTGGTCGATGGTAAAGGAGTAGGTCAGCTCATAGAGACGGACGCTGTCGAGATTTGCCACCAAATCAGTCTCAAGGCGCCTACCCTGGTTGAGGATGGTAACCCTGTCAGCAAGTTTGATGACCTCCTGGATGTCATGGGAGACGTAGATGATCCCACAACCTTGTTTCTTGAGCATGGAGATGATCTGATAGATCTTCTGCATCTCGTTAGGTGTCAGCTTGTTGGTAAAGTCATCGAGGATCAGGATTTCCGGCTCTATGATGAGGGCACGCATGAATTCAACAAGGACCTGCTGGTCTGCCGGAAGATTCCTGATTTTCGTATGCAGGTCGAAGCAAAGATTGTACTTTTCCATCAGTTCCTTCAGGGCATGCTCCATCTTCTTATGGGTAATCAGGCCAAGAGAGGTGGGAAACTGATGGGTAAAGATAAACTCCAAGGGTTCGAGGTCCGGGATTATGGAAGGTGTCTGGTAGACCGTACCTATCCGGTGTCTCATCGCCGTCTTTGGTGTAAAGGGTCCAACCTTTTTCCCTTTGATGAAAATAGACCCGGACCGGGGCTGCACTGCCCCACTGAGGATTTTGATCAGGGTGGATTTCCCTGCCCTATGTTCACCGGTAAGGGCGTGAATCTCCCCCTTGAAAAGGTTGAAGTCCACCCCTTTCAAAGCATGCATATCCCCGTAGAAGACGTTGATATCCTGCATCTCCAAAAGAGGCTCCCTTTTTTCCATCATGACTCTATACCATATTTGCGAAGCCTTGCATTGAGAGTCTTCCGGTCTATGCCCAACATTGTGGCAGCGTCCTTCTTCACCCCTTGGGAGAGGTCCATCGCTTCAAGGATGATGGACTTTGTCATCTCATCATATTTGGAGATCAGGGTATTCTTTGCCGGAGTATGGGTGTTGCTCAAGTACTGCTCAGGCAGGTCGTTCAAGCTGACCGTCTCTGATGTGCTGAAGATGCAGAGCCTTTCCATCAGGCTCTTCAGCTCTCGAACATTTCCAGGCCAACAATGCGTATAGAGCATCGACTGGACATCCTTATCGAAATACTTGATGTTCTTCTGGTACTTGGCGTTGAACTCATTGATGAAATGGTACGCCAAGGGGATGATGTCCTCGCGTCGTTCCTTCAAGGGGGGGATATGCAGTGTAACCACACTCAAGCGGTAGAAGAGGTCTGCACGGAACTTCTTGTCAGCAATATCTTGCTGCAGATCACAGTTGGTGGCGGCGATGATGCGTGCCTTCGACATCAGTTCGGTGGTTCCTCCTATGCGGAAAAACGTTCCCTCCTGGAGAACCCTCAAAAGCTTCGCCTGGGATTTCAATGACATATCCCCTATCTCATCCAAAAAGATTGTGCCTTCACCCGCCTCTTCAAAGAGACCCTTGTGCTGTTCCCTGGCATCGGTGAACGCTCCCTTCTCGTGGCCGAA
This sequence comes from uncultured Sphaerochaeta sp., assembly GCA_964392855.1. GTDB lineage: Bacteria > Spirochaetota > Spirochaetia > Sphaerochaetales > Sphaerochaetaceae > Sphaerochaeta. Next base: position 1,934 of record CAYMRN010000139.1, on the reverse strand, counting down.
CATATAGCTTTCCAGAAGCGTGTCAGGGATTGCCGCACAGTTGACCGAGAGCATCGGCTTGTCACTGCGATCACTGAGAAGGTGCAGGGACTGTACGACAAGTTCCTTGCCCGTACCGCTTTCCCCGGTGATGAGTACTGTCGCATCGGTGGGAGCCACCTTGGAGATTTTTTCCGATAGGCTCAGCATACTGGGATTGCTTGATTCATAGAGGGCCTGATCGCCGACCAGCCTGATTTTTCCCGCAGCTTCACTCAATAGGGAGATCTCTTCAAGCAGGCGTGAAAGTTCCAGAGGCTTCTGGTACAGGTTCAGTGCCCCAAAGCGCATCGCCTTTACCGCATCATCGATGGAGGCGTATCCGCTGATAATGATTACAGCCGTTTCAGAGGAGACTTGTTTTATCTTTCTCAACAGCTCGACACCACTCATTTCCGGCATCCTGATATCCAGTAGGATCAGGTTGAACTTGGTCTTGGCCAGCAAAGGTAGCACTTGACTGGTGTGCATGCAAAACCTAACATCATAGCCATACTCTTGGAGAATCTCGCTAAGAGATAGGCATACTGACTGTTCATCATCAATAATGAGAATCTTATACTTCATGTCTGTCCAGTATAGGGTCATTAGAAGAGGAAAGTCAATTTTCTCCAGACGGGGAAATTTTACCCGTTACACCGTTTTCGTGGGGATTATTTACCCATACAAAAGAAGGATCGAGGGCCCTTTCCCCCATAATTATACAAATCAGCGCTGTAAACCCACTTGGCATAGGAATTGCAACATAGTTTGTACAAGTTTAAAAAGGAGGCCTGTTTATGAAAAAGAAACTGGCAATAGGTTTGTTACTGGCTGTGTTCGCTACCACCATGGTGTTTGCAGCAGCACAGAAAGAAGCGGCACCAAAAGAACAAGGGTACCGTATCGCGTACATGACTCCCGCACTTCACATCCCCTTCTGGAAGGACATCGCAGATGGTATTAGGGATGAGGCTGCATTGGTTCCCAATGTGACCATCATCAACTCAGACTCCAAGCTGAGCGCAGCAACCCAGTTTCAGAATGCACAGGACCTGATCGTCTCGGGAATTGATGCGATCATCATCTCCCCAACCGACTCAGCATCTTGTCCTGCAGTCCTGGAGCTGGCAGCAGAGAACAAGGTTCCTGTAATCATCTGTGACATTGGCACTGACTCTGGAACCTACACAGCTTTTGTGGCCACAGACAATACCAAGGGCGCGATGACTGCTGGGGAACATTTCCTCAAAGTGGCCAAAGAGCGGAACGTAAAGGGAGGCGAAGTAGCAATCATCGCCATCTCCCAGGCAAGACAGAACGGAAAAGACCGCACCAAGGGGTTCACCGATGCACTGGCCGGCACCAACTTCAAGGTAACCACACTTTTGGAGTGTAAAGACTATACCAGAAGTGAATCAATGAACTTGGCGCAGGATATCCTCGCTTCCAAGCCTAATCTGGTTGGCCTGTTCACCCAGCATGATGAGGCAAACCTCGGAGTTATGCCTGCAAAGGATACCGCCGGAGTTACCAACACACTCATCCATGTAGGGTTTGACGGAAGTCCTGAGACGGTCGAAGCCATCAAGGCAGGAAAAATCTCTGCAGCAGCAATGCAGCAGCCTGTCACCATGGGAAGAGAAGCCTTCAAGGCCACCTATGCGTATCTGACCGGAAAGCCTTTCGACAAGAAGATTGTTGTTGACACTATCCTGGTGACAGCTGAAAATGTTCTTGAAGTGGAGCCAATCCTCGAAGATAACGTATATCCGAACGAATTGAAGATGTAACTCTCTTCACCTGATATGGAGATGGGTTTCCATCTCCATATTTTTTCACGTCATCTATTCCATAGAAAGGAAATACACAGATGTTCAAAAAACCAACGGTTCTTTCCGAAATTGTGGACTTGT
>CAYMRN010000138.1:0-5222 GCA_964392855.1 uncultured Sphaerochaeta sp. | reverse complement strand
TGTCGACTTCAACGACAGCGCCTCGCTGCTCGTGAACCTTCATTATTTCCGCGCCGCATATTTGATTTCTTTTTTGCCATTGTAAACAATATGCTTGGTCCCCTGGCCACAAATATCATGGCTTCTACCGGCTTGACCCTTTCGCAGTCAGGCTCATTGGTAAGCTTTTTGCAAATAGGTTCGCTGATCTCAATACTCGTCTCCTTGATCATTATGAAACGGTTGCGCCAGATCACCGTGACACGGATTGGGTATGCCTTTCTTGTCTTTGCCCTTATAGCAATTGCATTGACCTCCGGCACGCTTTTGTTGTTTGTGCTGTATATGGTCATTGGCTTCTCTGCCTTTCTTATCGATAGCGGCTCTAATGCTGTCTTGGCCAGTGATTACTATGAGAAACGAAACCTCTATATCCCACTCTTGCACTTTTGCTTCAGTGCAGGGGCAATTCTCACAGGCTATGTGATCTTGCCCTTCAAAGGCACTAGGTGGCGATTTGCATATGGAACGGTTGGGGTGCTTGTTGCGCTTGTCCTTATCATTGCTTGGGTGGAGAGTAGCTTTAGGGCCAAGAGAGAGAAGAGCCAGGGCACCAGAGCAAGAGTTCACTCAGAGGTCCAGGCAGGGTCAATTCTCCCCTTGCTGAAAGATAGAGCATTTATCATGTACATACTGGTGATCATGTTCTACATGGGAAGCCAGATCATCTGTGCCACGTGGATCCCTGTCTATGTAGAGATGGAACTGCAACAGAGCCCTGCAATAACAGCCACCTCACTCACGGTTTTTTGGATCGGCACCGCCATTTCACGCCTGCTTATGGGCTTTGTCATGCAAAGGGGCACAAATCCCTTTGCCCTGTCAATTTCTGGGATGGTTCTAGCCGGACTCTCTCTTTTTGCACTGCCTTCTACTACCAATATTCTCATCGCCTTGTCTCTTGTCGGCTTATGTGGTTTTTTCGCAGGTGCAACGATTCCCATGTATATCGTGGTAACAGCCACGTGGTATCCCAAAAATACAGCTTTCATCTCCCTTTCGTATATCCTAAGCGGAACCATCGGAAGGATGATATTCCCTTGGCTGGTTACCACCATAGCCGAGGTACGCAACCTTGGCTATGCACTTATGCTCAGCAGCCTCATGCTGTTCATAAGTGCAGGGTTGCTCATCCTAGTTCAAAGGAGTGTGAAGGAACGAAAAGCTTGAAGTTTTACGAAAGTGGTCTTTAACTTCTTCTTGTATTTATAATTACATCATACATCGTATTCTTCTTTCCTTGCACCTTCAATAAAATTCCTTGACTTTGTGTGTTGCCTCTTCCTAAGATGAAACTATCTGACACAAAAGAGAGGACGCTATGCTTAAGAGATCTTTTGGCTTGAACAAGAGTGAGGTATCCGAAGTTGGGCTTGGCACCTGGCAGATCGGAGGCTCATGGGGAACAGTTGAAGACAAGACAGCCATGGAAATTCTCCAAACAGCGGCTGAAGCAGGCATAACCTTCTTTGATACTGCCGATGTATATGGCGATGGCAGAAGTGAAGAGTTCATCGGCACATTCTTGAGGCAGCACCCTGGTAAAATCTTTGTGGCAACCAAGCTGGGTCGCAATTCAAATCCAGGCTGGCCAGAAAACTTTACCCCAGAGGCAATGACCCTCCATACGAACAACTCACTTTCCCGACTAGGGGTGGAGCAGCTTGACCTTCTCCAGCTCCATTGTGTACCCCAGCGATTCCTGGATGACGGTGTTGTGTTCGATGTTTTGAGGGACCTGCAAAAGCAAGGTAAGATTGCTAGCTTTGGAGCTAGTGTAGAATCGGTGGAAGAGGCACTTTTCTGTCTCCAGGAAGAAGGTCTTGCATCTCTGCAGGTCATCTTCAACATATATCGACAAAAACTCATCACCGACCTGTTTGGCAAGGCACAGGAAAAGGGTGTTTCCATCATAGCACGGGTACCTTTGGCAAGTGGTTTGTTGACAGGGAACATGAAGAAGGACACTACCTTTGATAAGGCTGACCATCGGAACTTCAATCGCGATGGGGCTGAATTCAATGTCGGAGAGACCTTTGCAGGGATTCCCTTTGAAAAGGGGGTGGAACTCACTGAAGAGCTTGCCCTGCTCAAGCCAGAGGGCATGACCCTGGCACAGATGTCTCTACGCTGGATATTGGACTATGATGCGGTCTCAGTGGTTATTCCTGGGGCCAGCCGTCCCCAGCAGGCAAAAGATAATGCCGCCATCTCAGACCTTCCTCCTTTGTCTGCCGAGCTTCATCAGAAACTGGAGAGATTCTATACGGAGAAAGTCGCACAGCATATCAGAGGTCCCTACTAACTATGATGCTCCTTTAGGCGATATCCTCAGCAACTGACAAACCTTTTCTCTTTAACTGCCCAGAAGGGTCTGTTGTGCGCAATTGCACCAACACCACCCCTGAGAGTATGATCAGGGCCCCTATCATCTGCATACCGATCAGTACGTCATGAAATATTATTGCGCTCAGGATAATGACCATTACTGGGGGTAGATTCCCATACACTGCAACTTTAGTGCTGCCTATCCTTTTTATTGCAAAATTCCATAGGACATTACCCAGTAAAAAGGCAATAAGCCCTGAGTATAGTATGCAGATCCAACTTATGGCATTGATTTCAGTGAATACCAACATTCTCATTTCAGAGAAAAAGACAAGCATAAAGACAATGACTGCTGAAGCCATTGCCAATCCAGTCACTTGCAGGGGGTTGTATCGTTGCATATACGGGCGTAGAAAAGTGGTGTTGACCGCATACCCCAGTTCGGCAATGACAATATACAAAATGCCTCTCAAGGTATTTTGCGTTGCCGTATCAGGCTGGTGGGAAGCTATGGTTATCAGGATAAGTCCCGCTATGGTCAGCAGGACTCCTACGATAGATTTCCATTCGGGACGTTCTAGCCTGAAGACCAAAGAAAGGATAACCACATGAATCGGCATGGTAGCCATCAATATGCCACCAAGCGATGATGACGTCTCATCGATGCCTATGGGAAACAGTATGAGAAACAGTCCCAGTCCCAAGCTGCCTATCGATACTATACCCAAGAGATCTCGCTTGGTAAAACGAATTCGCCCAGGCATCCAGAAAGCAAAATATAGCATGAAGGGGAGACCAACCAGTACGCGCATACCACTGAACTGTGGGGCACTGAGATACCGAAACCCTATTTTCATAGCAATATTGTTAAATCCCCAGCTCAAGACCACCAAGAACAGTATTACATGAACCCAACCACCAAATCCTTGCCCTTTCTTCATTACATCCCACCTAGCCGTATATTCTAGCCTACAATAGCATTTGTTTGCGATTGTAGGCAGTCCATTACGTAAATACTTGCAGATTCCAGAGAGATGAGGTGATGGTTTGCCTGTCAGATAATCATTTGCATGGATACTTAAGCCCCCTGAGAGCTCTTATGTTCCTGATAGTATGGTCTCGGATAGGAAACGATTATCGTAAAACTAATAACTCTGGATGAAAGGATGAGCCTGTTCATAACCTGTAGCCAAACCTTCTGGGGATATGACGCACGAAACGGCAATGGGGATTGAATTATATGGTATTTATCAGCAAACCTATCCAAATCCGTATATATACTGGAGCAAACGACGAGAGTTTTAAACAAGCTTTTTGATTTTACCAATGACCCGCTCGATATTGTCATCGACTTTGAGAAAGCTGATGTCCACGACCACTCTGGTCTGGAAGCCATTGACTTCATAGCAGAGAAATATGGGCAACAAGGCAAAAAGCTTCATTTGCTGAATCTCAATGATCAATATTTGAAGCTACTGGAAAAGGCGGAAAATATCGTCGAGGTCACCATTATCGAAGGATCACATTATCAGCTGGCATGGCAAGGATTTCGTCTGAAAGAGAGATTGAAACGGGCAGAGCTTACCCCATAGAAGCGGCAGATCACTTCAGAAACTTTGCATAAAAAGTATTCAGTAAGAATACTGTATAGGGTAGTCGACCTGAATTATGCAATGAAAGCACGCTCAATCAACAAATCCATTGCTATTTGAGTACAGGTAGAAGCTCACTACAGATAATGATCTCAATCTTAAAACAGCATCCTGTTTGAAAAGTGTACGGTTTATAGCTATCTTATCCGTGTAAGGTACAAAATTTTTGATACAAGAGGTATAGAAGTGAAGTTTACATTAGGAACTGGTGGGGATGTTGAGATTGTCCTGGTACGTGAGGGAGAAAACACCGTACGTATCGGAAATGAAGTATACTCCTATCTTAAGGAAAAAGACTTGTTCAAGGGTAAATCAGGTGAACTCTATTTTGATTTTTCCCTTGAAAGAAAAAGTGTTCTCTTTTTAGGATTAGGCCAAGAGAAGGACTTTCAGGTAAACTCATTACGAGTTGCTTTTCATGATGCAGGAAAGGAGCTGATGAAGCACAAGGTCGAGAGTGTTGGATGTACCTTTCCCGTCTTTGAGGGAATTTCCTCTAGCGAAATTGTTGCCGCTGCAACAGAAGGCCTACTGCAATCAGAATACGCTTTTGAAAAGCACCTGAAGGTAAAAAAAGTTGAGCCAAGTCTGAAAGAAGTTTTTTATGCTGTTCCAGATTCAGAACAAGAAGAAGTCTCTGCAGCAATCCAAGAAACAGAGACCTTAGTCGAAGGAGTATTCCTAGCTAGGGATTTGGTTAATGAGAGAGCTATCAGCATGTATCCAGAAGTTCTCGCACGATCGGCTAAAGAGAGCTTAGAGGAGTTCGGAGTTACCGTTAAAGTCTTTGATCGGAAAAAAATCCAAGAGTTGAAGATGGATGCCTTCCTAGCTGTTGCAGAAGGTTCAGACAAGGAGCCACGGTTAATTGTCATGAGCTATAAGGGAAACCCTGACTCTGATGAAACACTTGCACTAGTTGGAAAAGGGCTAACATACGATTCCGGAGGATACTCAATAAAACCTACATCAGGTATGGATACCATGTTCACCGATATGGCAGGCTCTGCTACTGTAATCGGTGCTATGAAGGCCATTGCCAAATCAAAACTACGACGAAATGTAGTTGGGATAGTAGCAGCCTGTGAGAACCTAATCTCCGGGAAAGCCTATAAGCCTGGTGATATCATAGGCTCTATGGCAGGGAAGACGATAGAGATCTTAAATACTGATGCTGAGGGAAGATTAACCTTGGCCGATGCC
>CAYMRN010000137.1:0-5243 GCA_964392855.1 uncultured Sphaerochaeta sp. | reverse complement strand
AGTTGCAGGAACTCCTTGTGACTTACATCAATCCCACTGGAGAGCAGACGAGCTTGGCGTTCTTCATACAACCTATCCAAATAGTATTTTTTCTCGCGCTTGATCGCCAGGTGGAGCAGCCTATGACAATTTGGGCATAGGCTAACCACATTGGCGTATATGTCTAGGCTATAGGGAAAAAGATCCTGATCCTTTAGCGGGATAAGATGATGGCCTTCCATAAATTGTCGTGAGGTGAAAAGTGAAGTGAAAGAGGTGTGTGAGGTATCACATTCACATAAAAAGTGCGCGGCATGAATAACCTGATTCTTGATAATTGACTTGCGATGATTCGTTAGCAGCAGGCTGCTGCTCCGATCGTGAACCTCCACAGGTTGATCTAGGCTTGCAAATATTTCATAGCCTTTGAACCTATCCGCCGATGCAAACCTCATCAGATTATGCAAAGCAGCGCTATACATATTGTTTCCCCGAGTATTGAGGCCCGTATACTCCTCACTATTTTTGAGAAAGAGCTCAATAGCATCAAGCTGCTCTTTCGTGGTGGCTTGGTACATATCTGTAATGTGATAATGATTGTCTCGTAGGATTCGATTTATCGCTTTTATAGCACCAAGGTAGTGGTCCACCGTGCTCGCTTTCAACTTTAAGACTTCCCTGATGTACTTACCGTAATAATCCTTGATCATGGCAAACTCCAATTGAGCATCTTGGTACAGTCTAGCACCGAAATGGGAAAAAGGGAGATGCATTTGTCCTGATATTTTTTGTCTCAAGAACCAATACCGTTCTTAGCCGATATATAGGATGCTCTGCATGCGCTACAAAAGCGAGGGGCCAGTATGAATATTCCTCAGAAGGTTACCAAACGACAGAAGACGACCCGTTGGGGTCGCCTTCCTACGAATATGTTGATCAGACTGAGTCCTGTCTGCTATGCAACGCTTTTGGGAGAAATCATCCGTGCCATGAAGCGCCCAAGGGGCTTACCGAAGTTAGCGTCATAGCTGAGGACAGCATCATAGACGCTTACTTCCTTACCCTTCTCCTTGCTCAGGTAGTAGTGGTGGTCACAGATTTCGAAGAACACATCGGCCCTTCTTCTTCCACGGAAGCTCATCTGTGTCGTCCAGTTCTCCATCACCTGACTGATCGGCTGGTATATGTTGCTCATCCAGGAGAAGGTTGCCTCATCCCAGGAGATATTGATGTTCAAATTCTTTCCCAAGAAGTATCGGTGACCTTCAATATGTGATGCAAGTCTATTATAATCTGACTTCAGGAACATGTCGGTGTCCTTAATCAAGAATTCAATGCTTTCTCTTTTGTTGTTATCGTTGTTTCTCATTGCTATGCTCCTTTTAAGTTCTTTATTTTATATGTATAGTATACCAACTATACTCACCTTGTACAAGCTACCAAGCCAGTATGGTATTGCATAGTTCCGTCTTCTTTTTGCGTTTTACAGTCATATTCATAGTATGTTAGTTCACTTTGCACATTCTTGTCACAGTTTAGTCGTAACGGAAAAAGCCCTCCCTTCAGAAATCTGAAGAGAGGGCAAAAACACTAGAAAGGAGACGAAATTAGTGTTTGTCGAAAAGGGAGCCTACTGCATCCCAGTCAACAACTTCCCAAAAAGCTTTTACATAATCACCTCTAAGGTTCTTATATTTAAGGTAGTACGCATGTTCCCAGACATCGATTCCGAGAATCGGAGTATGCCCCTTCTTTTCCATCAGGGGATTGTCCTGGTTCGGGGAGGAAGAGACGACAAGCTTGCCATCCTTAGCAAATGAAAGGAAAGCCCATCCTGATCCAAACCGTGACAATGCAGCCTTGCTCATCGCATCCTTCAGGGATTCGAGACTGCCAAAATCCTTCTTGATCTTCTCATCCAGCTTGCCTGTAGGCTTCTTTGCCCCATCAGGTGCGATGGTTGAGAAATACAGGTTATGGTTATAGAACCCTCCCCCGTTATTGCGAATTGTTGTGCGAAGATTGTCATCAGCGATGGCATCCAGATTGCCAAGGATCTGTTCTATGGTTTTGTTTGCTAAGGAAGGATCCTTCTCAATGGCGGCATTAAGGTTGTTAGTATAGCCAGCATGGTGTTTGGTGTAGTGTGTTTCCATGGTAAGTTTGTCAATGTGTGGCTCTAGCTTACCAAAATCATATGGTAGTGCGTATTGAATAAACATAGTGAAACCTCCAAGTTTCTTAATTCCTAGTTATTTACTAGGTTGAATTATAGTATACTAATAAACCCTTTACCTGGCAAGCCCTACTAAGGTGTTTGGCACAACATTATTGAAAGCATCTTAAAATAGCAAATACCGCAGTCTATAAAATCCCTGTACCATCTTTACCTTTTTCCAAAATTGGGATATTGTTGCACCGTTACAATGCGCGCCAATAGCTCAGTTGGATAGAGCAACTGCCTTCTAAGCAGTAGGTCGTAGGTTCGATTCCTACTTGGCGTAGTGGAAAGGATACCCATTTTTAGTGGTATCCTTTTTTTATCCTCCTGCCAATCAGTTTTCATTTCAGAACCCTCAGATCCCTCTTTGCTTCTTGATAGCAGAAAACGCTCTGAAAGGATTAGGTTCCTCACTCAGTCAAACCCCTAACCGTAAAATATAGCCAGCCCCCTTAGGGGTGTTTTTATGTTTATATGATGATAGTCATTTGCTATACAACTAATTACCATATTCCTATCTGGATTGGTCCTGTTACAAAACCCTTGACAGTACCTCTAAAATATTCGATAGTCGCAAGTATGTCGTGAAGGCCCAGAGGACACGTTTCGCTGGGAGATTTATGCCTGAAACGAGTGGAGGGAATGGAAAAGATTGAAAGGTGTTGAAATTACAGTTGGACAGGTCTCCAGAGCTTACGGATCATTCAAAGCACTCGATGATGTGAGTGTCAAGATTAAGAAAGGTGAGTTTTTCTCGCTTTTGGGACCATCAGGGTGTGGCAAGACCACACTGCTCAGGATTATCGCAGGGTTTGACTATCCCGATAATGGGACTGTAGAGTTTGATGGAAAGGACATCTTGCCTTTACCCCCGGACAAACGGCAATCGAACACCGTCTTCCAGACCTACGCACTCTTTCCCCATCTTACGGTCTATGAAAATGTAGCGTTCCCCCTGCGCCTCAGGCGTGTGGAGAAGGACGAGATCGACCGTAGGGTGCGTGAATATGTCCGCCTGGTGCAATTGGAAGAACACATCGAAAAGAAACCTTCCATGCTCAGCGGAGGACAGAAACAGCGAGTTGCCATTGCAAGGGCGCTCATCAACGAGCCCAGTGTGTTGCTTCTGGACGAACCGCTCTCAGCCCTCGATGCAAAACTGAGACAGAACCTGCTCATCGAGCTGGACGTAATCCACGACAAGGTTGGCATAACCTTTGTCTATGTGACCCACGACCAGAGTGAGGCCCTCTCTGTCTCTGACCGCATTGCAGTCATGAACAAGGGCAAGATCTTGCAGATCGGAACCCCATACGAGATCTATGAAGCTCCTGCCACCCGCTTTGTCGCCCAGTTCATCGGAGAGTCCAATGTCTTCCCCTGCAAAGTCCTCACCTGTGAGCCCTTTGAAGATGAGTATATGCTTACCGTGGACGTACCGTCCCTTGGTTCTGTAGTCTCGGTAACTGACTACGACCCATTGGAAATCGGATCAGAGGTGGACTTTACCGTCAGGCCAGAGAAGATCAGGATCACGACAAATCCTCCCAAATCTACGAACAAGTACCTGAATACCTATAAAGGGGTAGTGGATGAGCCTGTTTACTCTGGCTTCCAGTCAAAGTTCTACATCAGCCTGGAGAATGAGAAAAAGACCATCATCAAGGTATTCAAGCAGCATACGGCCTTCCTTGATGAAGGCCCTGAGATAGAGTGGCGCGATACCGTCTATGTAAGCTGGACAGCAACCGACGGCTATCTGGTAAAGGTAACAGACCGATGAGGAAGGTATTGAAACCCGGGGAGCGGGAACAGCTCTTGGGGACAGCCTACGCCTTCCCCATGGGAATCTGGTTTACCCTTTTCTTCACGATCCCACTTGTGATCATAATCCTCTACAGCTTCCTCAAACGGGGTCTCTACGGAGGGGTCGAGTGGGAGCTTACCCTCACCGCGTATAAGCAGATGTTCAATCCCAGCTTTGCAAAAGTGGTGGTCCGTACCCTATGGATCAGCATCGTGGCAACCTTTGTGAGCATCTTCGTAGCAATACCTTGCGGGTATGCCATGGCAAAAAGCAAGCACCAAACCTTACTTCTATTTCTCATCATCATACCCTTCTGGACGAATTCGCTTATCCGCATCTATGCCTGGATATCCATCCTCGCCACAGAGGGCTTCATCAATTCCCTTCTGATCAAGATGGGCATCCTCACCGAAGGGGTGCAGCTCATCTATAACAATGGCGCTGTGGTGCTGGTCCTGGTGTATATGTACCTCCCCTTTGCCATCCTGCCACTCTTCACCACCATAGACAAATTTGACTTCGCCCTGCGTGACGCTGCCCGCGATTTGGGGGCGACCAAGCTGCAGGCAATCGTAAAGGTCATGTTCCCCAACATAAAAAGTGGGCTGAGCACAGCCTTTATCTTTACCTTCATCCCCATATTCGGTGCCTATACCGTACCGTTGCTTGTCGGAGGAAAGGATTCGACCATGATAGGAAATATCATTGTCGACCAGGTATCCAAGACACGCAACTGGCCTTTGGCCTCCGCCTTCTCCATGGTGCTTACCCTCATCTCCCTCGTAGGGGTGTTCTGGATGCTCTACAACGGCAAACGTGAACAGCAACAGACAAAGAAAACAACCCAACAGTCCATCGAGCTGAACATCCGCAAGCACCACTCGCGCAAGGAGGGAAAATGAACAAGCACCGCTACAACAAGCAGGGCAGGCTCACCTTCTCAAACAGCATGCTCTACCTGACTATCATCTTCCTGTTCGTCCCCCTCTTTGTGGTTGTGTTCTTCTCATTCAACAACTCCAAGGGGATGCAGTGGAGCCACGCCTCACTCATATGGTACAAGAAGCTGATCTTCGAAAGCCCCTCTTTGTGGATAGCCTTCAGGAACAGCCTCATCATCGCCCTGACCAGCAGCTTTACGGCGACCCTGTTGGGATCACTTGCTGCCATCGGCATCAAGTAGTACAGGTTCAAGGGGAAAAGCTACATCACTGCAATAAGCTACCTGCCTATGGT
>CAYMRN010000136.1:0-5256 GCA_964392855.1 uncultured Sphaerochaeta sp. | reverse complement strand
TGGCATCGATGGTTTCTTTTGGGACAGAACCCTCTGTCAGGGCCTTTCTTACCTTGTCAGGGGCGAACCACCTAGGGCCAGGCATCTCAAGATCGACCCCATCCTGTAGGGCCTTGTCTGTAGAGTAGAGGGAGTTCCAGTCAGAGATGACCAGCCCATCGAAGCCCCATTCATTACGGAGGATTACATCCAGGAGGTAGGGGTGTTCGCTGGTGTAAGTCCCATTTACCTGGTTATAGCTGGTCATGACGGCAAGGGCCCCTGCCTCAACCGAACGCTTGAAGGGAGGCAGGTATATCTCCCTCAGAGATCGTTCATCGACAACAGAATTGCTCTTGTGCCGGTCATATTCACTGTTGTTGCAAGCGTAGTGCTTTACCGTTGCAATGACCTGTTCAGACTGCACCCCCTGGATATAGGCAGCGGCAATCTCCCCTGCAAGATAGGGGTCCTCACCGCAATACTCAAAGTTCCGTCCGCAGACAGGAACCCTGGCAATATTCACCCCGGGCCCAAGCAGGACCCCAATGCCAAGGGCGCGGCACTCCCGTCCCAGTGTCTTGCCCACCTCAACAAGAAGGTCCCTGTTGAAGGTGGCACTCATCGCCACCATCGCAGGAAAATCCGTAACAGGAGCTATCCATCCCCTCAAACCCATACTTGCATCACTAGTCCAGACAGGCTTCAGCCCAATGCGTTCGATGCCGGGGATGCAGAATTCGTTGATGCCTGCCAACAAGGAGAGCTTCTCATCTTCATCCAGCGCTTCTACCAGCCTTGCAGCCAACGACGTTTCCTCGGAAGGGGGAAGCATGAGATGCATTGCAGAACCATCGACAGTGGGAGGGATGGGGTTCAGCATGACTTGCATCCTCCACTGTATAAATCGTTTGAATGCCAATTGAAACCATCTCATACTGCCTCCTCACCTCTTATCTGCCAATTGTAGCATACCAAGCCTTGCCATAGGATGGAAAAAATCGTTACTCTAGGGACATGAGCATACGAGTACTCTTTTTAGGTGAAATAGTGGGGAGACCCGGTATTCAAACCATAAAAAGCGCGTTGAAGACACTTCGCGAAGAAAAACAGATTGATCTTGTCATAGCAAATGGAGAGGGAGCGACAGGAGGCTACGGTCTCGGACGGGCCCACTCCATGCAGCTGCTGAAGCTAGGCATAGATGTCCTCACCGGAGGCGAGAAGATCTACTACAAGATGGATATGGTGGAGTTCATAGCAAAGAACCCCAGCATCCTCAGGCCTGCGAACTACCCCCAGCAGAATCCAGGCAGAGGGGTGAAGTACCTCACAGTCAAGGATACCAAGGTCTGTGTCATCAACCTATTGGGAAATGCAAACTTTCCCCGTACTCACCTCTCAAACCCTTTTACCCTAGCTCTGATGCTTGCACAGAAGGCAAAGGAGGAGGGATATATCTCCTTGGTGCAGTTCCATGCCTCAACTACAGCCGAAGAGCTTACCATGGGCTTCATGCTGGACGGTCAGGTGGCTGCGGTCATAGGCACGCACAACAAGGTGCAGACCTCCGATGCGAGGATCCTGAAAAAAGGGACGGCATACATCACTGACAACGGAAGGTGCGGAAGCCAGACCAGTGTCGGTGGTTTTGATCCTGAGACAGAGATCATGAAACAGATCAGCCAAGTGCCGGTGCGCTCTATCGAGTGTTGGGATGACCTTGCCCTGGTAGGTGTGATCGTAGATATAGCTGACGATGGCAAGGCCAGTGGCATACAGCCAATCAAGGTGGCGGTTCTACCTAAGCAGGAAACAGAAGATGCATGAAAGAGTAACCATAAAACAGGTCCATAGCGACAAGCGTATTGAAGTCTCCTGTACATCCTCTGCCTGCAGTGGATGTAAAGGACAGACCTTCTGCAACACAAAAGACAAGGTATTTGAAGCAGCCAACCCCCACAACCTCCCCCTGAAGGATGGGATGGTCGTCGAGCTCTACCTCAAGAGCTCCTCGACCATCTTCAGCACCCTCTTCACCCTCATCTTCCCCCTCCTCCTCTTCCCCCTATCCTACTACCTTGCAAAGATGGCAGGCCTTAGCGAAGGGCCAAGCATGTTTGTGGGGTTGGGCGGCATTGTGACAGGGTTCCTCTTTGTATGGGTTTTCTTCAAGGTGCACAAAGAAAGGTTTGTTCCCCAGATACTGAGGATCATCTCTGAGGAACTATGAGCTTTTTACGATTGCCCAAAGGGACAAGGGCAGGTATACTCAGAGATATGAGCATAAGAAGTTTTCTTGGCATGATTCTTGCATTATCTATCCTCTCGCTCTCCTCTTGCACGATGGAGAGTGCAGAGCTCTTAGAATCCAAATCCTATGAATTCCCTGACGTAAGCCTCACAGACGCCACCTATGTGCTTGGCAGAAGCGGTGAGCCCAAGCTCACTATCACAGCAGATACGATTGCCATATTTGAAAAGACTAACCGGGCTGAGATCGATGCCCTCCAGTTCTTCCAGCTCGATGAGCAGGGTAATGTCCTGCTCTCAGGAGAGGCCGACTCCGCTACGGTACACACAGAGACCTATGATGCTACCCTTTCTGGCAACATACTGGTTACCCAGAAGGAAGAGGACTTCACCATCAGAGCTGAGAAGCTCCTTTGGCTCAACGATGAGCAGGTGCTCCAAAGTATGGATGACAGCCCAGTACACATCCTCTTCGATGGGGGACAGAGCCTAGAGGGCAGAGGCTTCAAGGGAAACCTAAAAAAAGGCCTCTATGAGTTCACCGACCTGACCGAGGGAGTGTTGTCCAAATGAGAAGATATCTTTTGCTGGTCATCATCATTGCAACACTTGCCTCGCCCCTCTCTGCAGAAGAGATAGCTTTCAAGGGCGGCTCGACGCGCATGAACATGCAACAAGGCTCAGAGACGATACTCTTGCAGGATGGGGCAGAAGTGAGCGTAGGCTCGCTTCTGCTACGCTCCACAACCATGGAGCTCTATGGCAAGGACTTCCGTTTTGTCCGCTGTGAGGGGGATGTCACACTTCAGGATGAGGAGCGTGGCATATCGCTGGTCACCAGCTCCCTCCTCTTTGACCGGGTGGAAGAGACCCTGCTCATTGACAGCTGGGTGGAGCTTGAGGATACGAACAACCAGGTAATTGCCTCTGCAGCAAGGATGGAATTCTTGCTGCAGGACGGTATTGTCCTGTTGCAAGTCCAGGCGAGACTGCTCAAACACACTGACGACGGGCCGATGGTCTGCCGTAGTGACCATATGACCTTTGATCGGGATCGGGAGATGCTGGACCTGAAAGGCAGGGCAACCATCCTCTGGAAGCCCGATACCTATGAGGCCCAGACCATCACCGTGAACCTCAAGACCGAAGAGATCAAGATGGAAGGCTCCATCAAGGGGACAATCCATGGATAGAAGTGTACTTGAAGTGGTGAACCTCGCTAAGGCATACGGGAAAAAAGAGGTTGTAAAGGATATCTCCTTTACAATGCAGGCTGGGGAGATCATCGGCCTGTTGGGACCCAACGGAGCTGGGAAAACCACCACATTCTACATGATAGTGGGATTTCTCAAACCCAAGCGAGGCACCATCTTTCTCAACGGTGAGAACATCACCACTCTGCCGATGTATGTCCGTTCCAAGCGTGGGCTCTCCTACCTCCCCCAAGAGCCGTCCATCTTCCGCAAGCTCAGCGTAGAGGACAATATCCGCCTGGTCGTACAGACAAGGGCAGACCTGAAAAAACGCGAACAGGAACTGCTTGTCGAGGAGTTGCTGGAGGAGTTCGGCATCGCTGCCCTCAGAAAGCAAAAAGGCTACACCCTCAGCGGAGGGGAGAGGCGACGCACCGAGATCGCCAGGGCACTTGGATGCAGTCCTCGTTTCCTCCTCCTTGACGAACCCTTTGCAGGGATCGACCCCAAGGCTGTCTATGAGATAAAGCAACTCATCAGAAGCTTGAGTGCCAGGGGCATAGGTATCCTGCTGACCGACCACAATGTGCGGGACACCCTTTCGATAACCTCCTCTTCCTATATCATCAACGAAGGTTCGATCCTCGTCTCAGGAGGGAAGAAGGAGCTGCTTTCCAACCGCATAGCCAGGGACATCTACTTTGGTGAAGATTTTGAGGGGGAATCCTGATGGCCCTATCACTATCCCTTTCACAAAAACAACAACTCAAGCTCAGCCCCCAGCTTTTGCAATCCTTTGAACTGATGGCCCTTCCCCTTGCTGAACTGCAGCAGAAGATTAAAGCTGAGATAGAGACCAACCCCGCCTTGGAGATACCCTCCGGCAGGGAGGCTTCCTTTGAGGTGTTTGCTGCAAGAACCAAGGATACAGAGAGGCCAAGCGACTCGTATTCAGACTCATCCAGCTATGGTAGTGACCGTAGTGGATACGACACAGAGGCTTCCGACCGGCAACAAAGCTTCATGGAGAACGCCCTCAGCGAGGAAGAGACCTTGCAGGAGCATCTCTTGAGCCAACTCGGCTGCGAAACCTTGAGTGAAGAGGAGTATGAGGTTGGGATGCTGCTCATCACCAACCTCAACTCGAATGGCTTCCATGTCCAGGAACCCCTTGGCCTCCTCAAAAAGGAACAGAAGCCCCTGTTTGAGCCGATGCTGGATAAGATCCACCACTTCGACCCTCCGGGGATCGGGGTCAAGGATTGGAGAGAGTCGCTCATACTACAGGCCCGTCTCAAGGGCATGGAAGGAGACGAGCTGCAAACCTTCTCACTCCTTGTGCACGACAACCTGGAACTGATGCGTGCAAACAAACAGGCTCAAGTGGCGAAGACCCTCGGCATAGAACTTGAAGAGCTGGAAGAGCTCTACAGTTTCCTCAAGACGCTCACCCCCTACCCCGGACAAAGCTTCGCCAGTGGTCCTGAGCTCTATGTGATCCCGGACATCTCAATTCGCAAGGTGGATGGGGAGCTGCTCTTGCGCATGAACAGCTCCTCCCTGCCAGACCTTAGGATCAACAGCGAGTTTGAAGCCTTCTCCTTGGAGAAGGAGATACCCAAGGAGACACAGTCCTACATCCAGGACCAGCTCAAGCGGGCAAACTCCCTGATGTTCCAGGTACAGCTCAGGAACCAGACCCTCTATAAGGTTGGCCAGGTGCTGGCTGAGAAGCAGAAGGAGTTCTTCCTCTCCGGACCCCAGTTCATCCAACCCCTGACCCAAAAGACCGTTGCCGACCAGATAGGGGTCCACGAGACGACAGTCAGCC
>CAYMRN010000135.1:0-5257 GCA_964392855.1 uncultured Sphaerochaeta sp. | reverse complement strand
GCATTCCGCTCCTTCTCAAGGATCAGGTAGATGTAATCGGCCAAGCCCAGACAGGCACCGGAAAAACGGCAGCCTTCGGCCTTCCCATTCTAGAAATCGTGGACCCCTCGGCCTACCAGGTACAAGCCCTTATTCTCGCTCCGACCAGAGAGTTGGCTGTCCAGGTATCTGAGGAGATCAATTCCCTCAAGGGAGACCGCCACCTCGAGATCGCTGCCGTATACGGTGGTGCATCGATGGAACTGCAGCTTCGTAAGCTTCGCAGGGGCGTCCATGTAGTGGTTGGAACCCCGGGACGTATCCTGGACCACCTCCGAAGGGGCTCCCTCAATCTTGAAAACCTCAAATTCGTCGTGCTTGATGAAGCGGATGAAATGCTCGACATGGGCTTTGTGGATGACATTGAGGAAGTTCTCAAGCAGACACCTGAAAACAAGCGTATGCTCTGTTTCTCAGCCACCATGCCTGCCCCGATTCGCAGACTTGCAGAGAGGTTCATGAAATCTCCGGAACTTGTCAAGATCGAGCAGGATGCGATAACCGAAAGCCTTACCGACCAGGTCTACATTGAGCTGAGAGAGGGTGACAAGTTTGAGGCGCTGACCAGGATCATCGACATGGAAGAGAGCTTTTATGGCTTGGTCTTCTGCCGTACCAAGATACAGTGTGATGAGATCGGGCGCAGGCTCTCAGAGCGTGGATATGGTGCTGAACCACTGCACGGGGACCTCTCGCAAAAACAGCGTGAGCTCATCCTTGCCAAAATGCGTGAAAAAGCTATCAACATAGTGGTAGCCACCGACGTGGCAGCCAGAGGCATCGACATCCAGGACCTCACCCACGTCATCAACTTCTCCCTTCCTGAAGATCCTGAAGCCTATATCCACCGCGTTGGACGTACCGGCCGGGCAGGAAAGAAAGGCACGGCCATTACGTTTGTAGCAACCCGTGAGTTCAAGCGCTTCACCTTTATCAGAAGGGCATCAAAGTTTGATATCCGTAGAGGTACGGTCCCTGATGCTGAGGATATCATCAGCACCAAGCGTGCAAGGATCCTCACCACGCTGACAGAGCTTGTAGACAAGGATGTCAACTTTGACCTGTTCCTTCCCCTAGCCCAACAGCTCTTGGAAAACTCCAATCCTGAAGAGCTTGTTGTTGCCTTGCTCGATCACTTCTACAGTGAGCAGCTCGATGTGACCAAATACAGGTCCATCGGCGGTGGCCAGCGTTCACGTGACGATCGTGATAATCGTGGTGGGGAACGCAGAGGCTTCTCAGAAAATGACGGGTTTACCAGACTCTTCATCGCAAGGGGGCGTAAGGATGGTTTGGACAAGAGACAGCTGATCGATTACCTTATCGACCAGGCAGGTGCCCAGGATAGGGATCTGCAAGATGTTTCAGTGAGGGACAACTTCTCCTTCGTCTCTGCCCCATTAGAGGTAGCAGAGAGGATCATCCATGTGTTCTCTGACCGTGGAACGGAGGGAAGGCCCCTTGTGACCCGGGCTAAACCCGACAACCCCAATGGGAAGAACCTCTCAGGAAGGACCAGAGGCGACAGATATGAGGATCGTCCGTACCGCC
This sequence comes from uncultured Sphaerochaeta sp., assembly GCA_964392855.1. GTDB lineage: Bacteria > Spirochaetota > Spirochaetia > Sphaerochaetales > Sphaerochaetaceae > Sphaerochaeta. The sequence continues at coordinate 3,667 of CAYMRN010000135.1, read as the reverse complement.
CCAGAGGCGGTGGTGGCTATGACCGCTCAAGACCCCCAAGACGAAGGGATGATGAGTATCAGCCATATGGAAGGGACACACGCCCAAGCGATGGCGATCGCCCCTACTATGCTGACGACCGTGACCGTTACAGTTCACGACCCCGTCCTGCAAAAAGCAGGAACTTCTCATCAAAGAAGCGCTATAAGGACTAAGTCCAGTGACAAGCCCCCGATCAACCATGATTCGGGGCTTTTTTTCCCTTGAAATGAGTAATATGCAGGTTTCAATTTTGGAAAGAGCTATGGTATGATATCGAGACATTTCCAAAACCAAACAGGATAGGGTTTCTGCTTGCTTGGATAAATTCCCCTGTCGCTCAGGAGCACCATGAAATTCGATATATTATCTTTCGTTGGGAAGCACAGCAAAACCACCTTGGTGTGCATAACCATCATCACCATATTCTTTCTCTTCCATGCAGTATCCCTCGAACTTAGCGGAGACTACTCAGACCTCTTGTACCAGATCGAGGACAATATGGTCTTTGAAGGTGGCACAGGCCCTTCAGAGCCATCTAGTCAGGGCTCAGAGCCCGAGCACCTCGTCCTCGATACGCAGGTCCTCAATGCCAATGCAAACCTACGTGCCAGCACCAGCCCATCCCTTGTCCCCGAAGAGGATGAGGACGATTACCCCTACACTGCTTCCTACCTGGTCATGGTAGAGGGCGAGGATCTCTATACTGCAGAAAACCTCACCCGTATAGAAAAGGTCATGGCAGCATTGAGTGATACCAAGGAGTTGAGCGAGAGTTCCTCCCTGCTTAATTTTGTCACCCTGGAAAAACGGGGGACCCGCCTGATGAGTGTCCCCTTCGCTCCCAACCAGGGACGCGCTCTCTGGACAGATGAGGAGGCCGCCCTGCTGAAAAGCCGGGTAGAGAAGGACCCCATCATCAAGAACTATCTGGTCAGTGAAGATATGAACAGCATGCTGTTCTCATTTCAGACCTCCCCACTCAGCGAGGCAAGGGAGCTGGAGCTCGCTTCAATGCTCGATGACCTTCGCGATGCAGGACTGCAGGTTTACATCAATGGGAGTTCTGTCATCAGCAACCGCCTCATGTTCTACCTTGGTCGGGACCTCAAGGCCCTGCTGGGCCTGTGTGCCCTTGCCATACTGTTGGTGTACTATTTGAGCTTCAAGGCTAAGCGGAGCATGCTGCTTCCCTTCTCGATGTCAGTCATAGGCATCATATGGACCTTCGGTACCATGAAGCTGCTCGGCTATGCCCTGACGGTGGTAAACATCGTCACCCCCTGTATGGTGCTCAACCTGGGATCATCCTACGCTATCCATGTCATTGGGGAGTACTATGCAAACTATACAAGAGGTAAAGACTCGGTCGAATCGACAAAGAAGATCCTGCGTACCATCGCCTTCGCCTGCCTGACCACCGTCATTGGCTTTCTCAGCCTGCTCTTCTCCAAGACCCCTGCCCTCAGGGAGTTTGGCATAGCAGTGGGGGTTGGCGTCACCTACTGTGCAGTGCTGTCAGCAACCTATCTGCCGGCACTGCTGACCCTTGTAGCCCCTCCCAAGCCTCTGCAGCTGGAAACGTACAGCAGCGGCTACCTAGCTCAAGTTGTTGACTATGCGAGCGGGGTGGTCATACGAAGGTGGCCCATATTTGTCCTCATCTGGCTGGTTGTCATCGCAGGGTTCTTTTTGACCAAGGATCTGGTCAACATCAACACCAACTACATGTCCTATCTGCCGGAAAAAGATGACTTCGGGAAAAGCTCCCGGCATTTTGCCCAGAAGATGGGTGGGGACGCACCCTTTGTCATCACCATTACGGCACCTGAGGATCAGAAGAATTTCTTTTTGCAAAGCGACAACCTCACCAAAGTGTACGACTATGAGAGAGCTGTGCTGGACCAGAGCGATGATGTCATCCAAATACTCTCCTTTGCCTCATACGTCAGCTTTGCCAACTCTGTCTATAGCGGCAAGAAAGGAATCCCAACCTCCTCCGGGCTGCTTAACCTGCTGAGCAGGATGATAATTCTGATGAACAACCAGAGCAAGGCGGATATAGGGGCCATTCTCAACGAGGAGGGGTCTTCTCTCACCCTCTTTGTCCAAAACTTTGATGCCGAGGACAAGGACCTCATGACCGTTGCCAGTGCTGCCCGTGTTGAAAAGGTCTTGCAAGCAAACCTGCCCTTACTGCCGAATGGGACAAAGATCATGATCCGAGGGGAGCCCCATGCATCCCTGCGTTTCTCCAACCTCTTGCTCTCTGACCAGAAGAAAAGCACCTATATCAGCTTTCTTTTGGTATTCCTTGTTGTTTTGGCAGCATTCCTTTCGCTGTCACAAGCCCTGTTCGCCCTTATCCCCATCCTTACCGGGGTAATGGCCAACTATATCTTCATGTACCTGCTCGGCATTCCCTTTGATATGATAACAGTAACCTTCGCCTCAGTAGCAGTGGGAGCTGGAATTGATGATGCCATACACTTCCTGCTGCGATACAAGAACAATCTTCGCACCATACGCCTGCCCTTGAAGCAGGTAGTGTCCATAACCATCAAGGAAACAGGAAGGCCTATCATCCTTACCACACTCTCCATCATAGCTGGGATGCTGATGTTCCTCTTTGCCTCATATACCCCGGTACGTTACTTTGGAAGCCTGATGAGCATAGCACTGCTTAACTGCATGCTTTCAACTATATTTGTGATGCCGTCTTACATCATCCTCACCGATGCGCTACGAAACAAGGTTGGCAGACGATCTATCGCTTGCAAATAAGCTATATCTGTTGCTACCAATCCTAGACAAGGGTAGTATGAAAAAAACAACTCAAAAGGATTACTACATGCTTGGAGCGTTCTTATATGTTGATGCAGGAAAAGGACACTATGTACCTGCTCAGGCCTTGGCAGAGAAGCTAGAGAAACAAGGGCACCAGGCCCTGGTCGAAGATATGTTTCTGGTTTGCAATTCCCCTTTCTGGTCCTCCTTCTGCAAAAGGGAGTGGCGTTTCATGCTCAGGCATTCACACATAGAGGGTCCCTTTCACCGAATCCTTGATACCAAGGCCATGGCTGCCATTCTCCGATTCATCGTGGTGCGACTTCACCTCAAGAGAGGCTTCCATGGGTGGTACAAAAAGAACAAGCCGGACTTCATAGTCTGCACCAATTTTTTCGGTGCCAATGTAATTACCCCCATCGTACAAAAGCTTGGACTCCCTATTCCTGTATTCAGCTATGCTGCTGATGTGTTCAACAACCCTACAGCAGGGTTCAACAGGAAGCTTGACCTCATGTATATCCCCACCTTTCTTGGCAGGGATTTGCTCCTAGCTAAAGGGCATCCACCAGAGAGGGTAAAGGTCTGCCCGTTTCCCTTGAAAAGCTCCATCGAAGATCTTGGCAAACTCACAAAGCATGAGGCTAGGGCCCTGCTAGGCCTGAAAGAGAAGTTTACAGTCCTCCTGAATTTTGGCGGTGAAGGAATTGGCAATACCGAGTTTGTCTATGGGGTGGCCAAGAGGGGCCTTACTTGGCAGGTTGTGGTAGTGGGTAAACTCACCTCCTTTACCAAAAAGAGGTTTGCCAACTTCCATACCCAGTACCCCGAGTTTTCGTTGCAAACCCCTGGGTTTATCAAC
>CAYMRN010000134.1:0-5269 GCA_964392855.1 uncultured Sphaerochaeta sp. | reverse complement strand
CCTCTCTATAACGCTACCTACTCTACTGTTTTTGTCTCTCTTTGTTAAGGGCTTGGTAAACGCCTGTATAGCTTGTTTTTTAATCTGCCAGCTTGAAGATCAGTTTTCTCACCAGCGAGCTTTTTCCCGATGGCTCCATTCCCACAGTATGGGGCTCCCCTGGCATAAACAGGACAAAATGACCTGCCTTGGCATGGATGACACCAATGGGATCACCTTCAAGGGTAGCATGACCATCATTGTCAAACCTGATCGAACGGGCATGCTCACGCCAGGAAAGCGCCATGAGCTCTTCACCGCTGAGCATGACATGCAGTACGCTCGTCTCCTCATACACCTGATAGGCCTTTGGCTCCGGTGAGCTTTGATACTCTACAAGCGAATAGGAAATGTTTGGATTATCACTCTGAAACGGTCCAACAGAAGCATCTTCCCACTGTTTCGACTCCAGGATCGCAACAACGGAGGGAAGATCATGCATGAGAGAGGTATACTTGGAAAGATGAGAAAGCTCATCGTATATCATTTGGTGCCCCTTGGTTTCTGATACCCTCCAGTATACTCATTTCACCAGGAAGGGCAAGTTTGTACCTCAAGGGCTTTCTGCCTCAGAACCGAAGCCAGATCGTAGGCCCATTGGATTTTGTCTTTGACTTTACTTTTATATTGTTATCAACTATATTGCATGCAAGGAGTATACGCTATGAAAAACCAATTTCTTGAAAGCATTGCCCTCAGACGTTCAATATATTCTCTTGGAAACACTTTGCCTGTCGCTAAAGAAGAGGTGACAAGGACCATCCAGGAGGCTGTACGCACAAGCCCCTCAGCATTCAATTCCCAGAGTGCCCGTGTCGTCATCCTGTATGGTGATGAGAGCAGGAAACTCTGGAAGATTGTTCTGGATGCGCTTATGAAGATAGTCCCTGCAGACCAGGTTGCAGATACCAAGGCCAAAATAGCCGCCTTTGACTCAGGAGCAGGTACTGTCCTGGTCTTCGAGGATATGGATGTGATCAAGAGTCTCCAGGAAAACATACCGTTATACAAGGATAACTTTCCTCTGTGGAGCAAGCATGGGACCGGGATAACACAGTTTTCCATCTGGACCTCCTTGGCCAACATCAACGTTGGGGCATCCTTACAACACTATGGCAACCTCATCGAGGATGAGGTAAGGCAGACTTGGAATCTCCCCTCTTCCTGGTCCCTTATAGCTCAGATGCCCTTTGGCTCCATCAAGAGTCCTGCAGGGGAAAAGACTTTCATGCCCATTGAAGAACGGGTGAAGGTGTTCGGATAACCGTACGACACATCCCTACCCAATACAGAGTGGGTAGGGATGTGTTCCTTTCTTTTCGTCGTCTGAAACCTTATACTGGATCGTGAGGAGCACGATATGACAAAGCAAATCTTATCAGAGGCATATTTCACCAGATACGACTCCCCTTTCGGACCTATGCTTCTGCAAAGCGACGGAAAGGCGATAACCGCCTTGGATTTTGGCGAGAGTACCGATGCCGTTTATAGGGATTTCCCCATTTTCGACCAGGCAAAAGAGGAACTTGATCAGTATTTCGCCGGTACGAGGAAAATCTTTGCCGTCCCAACAAAAACTAGCGGAACACCCTTTCAGACGCAAGTCTGGGAAGCCCTCAAAGAGATTCCGTATGGGCAGACCCGCTGCTATGAGGATATTGCGATCCAGATAGGCAACCCCAAGGCAAGCCGAGCCATCGGCATGGCCAACAACCGCAACCCGATCAGCATCATCATCCCCTGTCATCGCGTGATAGGAAAGGATGGGTCCCTTGTTGGGTATGGTGGAGGCCTTGATACGAAGATTGCCCTGTTGGATTTGGAACAGAAGCATAGCAGCTGATTTTCCTAGAGTCCCTCTTCAACAGGAATCTACTCTTATGCAACCCATACGGGAAGCCTGTGCCCAAAATGATGCATGAGGGCATGAACCCTTTTGGGCACAAAAAGCGTGAAAGGCAGGTCCTGGGCATGCACTGTGCTACTGCAAGTCCTTTTTCATGGTCTTAAACTCTTCCAAGCTCAATTCCCCCTTGGCATAGCGGCGCTTGATTATATCCAATGCTTCAGTATTCTCCTGATAAGAAGTTTGTCTCTTTCTCATTCCAATGATCAGCAGCACAATTGCCACAACAACCAGAACCATCAGGCTAATCATCATCCAAAAGCCCAAAGGTGAGTATGCATAGTGCATCCCCCCTACGTTGGGCACTCCCCTAAGACCCCAATAATATCCATGCATAGCAAATCCTCCTAGTTTCTCTTGGTGAGTTCTTCTCTCATGCGAAGAAATTCTTCTTGTGAAATGTCTCCCTCTGCATATCTCTGATTGAGGATATCCAAGGGTGTACGTTCAGTGGTTTTAGGCATTTGGTTCCTAGCAAGATCAGTGTTGCGGAAAACAAAATACAAAAGCAGTATAAAAACCAACAGTGGTATGAACATCATAAGCGACTCCTTATACCCCTAGGGGGTATATACAATCATGTACGCATCCATACGTTTTGTCAACCAATAGGCCTAGCGTTTTGCTAGGATTAATGGATTTTTTTTCCTTAATTGGATCATTTATATGCAAACAAATCACTTCAAGCATGAGTATTACCGGAGAGAACATTGTAGGAGTTCAGGCTCTACAACAAAGAACACTCCCGTTGGGGAGTGCTCTTTGATGTATGAGAACCGTTGTTCAACAGCTTTTATTGCAAGGCAAGCAAGCTAAAGACCAAGGTAAAGAGTGCTACCGTCTCTACAATACCGATGACAATAAAGTAGTTGGCTGTTCCCTTTCCTGTCTCTGCCAAGGCATCACAAGCACACGCACTGGTCTTGCCCTGCATCCAGGCAGAAAGACCGATGGCTGCACCACCGAACACCCCTACACCGAAAGCGAGGGTGGGAGCTGCTCCTGCTGCAATGGCGGCAGTGATGAAATTCATGAGCAGGAAGCCGTAGATGGTCTGTGTAAGAGGAGCACCAGCAAATGCTACCATGATAAAGGGAGCGGGCTTACCGTTTGCATAACATTTCTTCCAGCCGCCTACTGCTGCCTGAGCGGCGGCACCTGCACCAAGACCGGAACCCAGAGCTGAAAGGGACAAGGCGCAAGCCAGTCCGATAAATTCCAAATTAGCCATGTTTTCTCCTTAGTTGTTCTTAAACAACGATTCAGTTTTCTTGTACCGTTTGTGAGAACGGTTCATATGAGATTCCAGTCCACTCCATACCGAGTTGTCCGGAAAATTCCAAAAGATTCAGTCGTACACCGTGTACCACTACAGAGAGCAGACCCATAACCAGGTTAAGGGAGTGCCCGATTACCAGGACCAGGATACCAGCTAGTGCGGCAAAACCTGAGAGCATACCACCTGCCATGCTGTTGAAGCTCTGTGCAATTGCCACAGAGGCCATGCCGACAGCAAACAGACGGATATAACTCATGATGTTGGAAAAACAGCTTATGGTATTCAAGAATGTGGTGAAGAAGCCACCCAACCCGGAGGCTAGGCCCTTTCCAAAGGGGATACCCGGGCCCTGGGCACCAAAGACCACAACCAGAACAAACCCTACTCCCACAGCTCCACCTGCAAAAGCAAAATTCACGTTTTCTCCGACTACCAGCTGCAAAACGATAAAGTAGAGCGCCAGGATATCAATCATCCAGCCCACATCAGCAAACAGGCTCAAATCCTTCTTGGGGGCCTTGTGCACAATGTTCAGCACGCATGCCAAGGATAGCTGCACTGTTCCGATGATGAAACAGAACTTCATTACCTGGTTCTGTGCTGAGATGGCATCAAGACCAAAGAGCTCGGGATAGTTGGAGATCGAGGGGATAACCAGCTTTTGCAGGAAAGGGAGGGACTCGAGTATCATCTTCGAGCCGAACCAGGTACCTGTAAGCGAACCCCAGACGACAGTGGCGGTGCCCAACACATAGATCAGCAATACCAGGGTATTTGCTTTCTTTGCCTTGAGATGCATGCCTAGGGCACCAAGGAGGAATACCAGTCCGTACCCTGCGTCTCCTATGATCATGGCAAAGAACAAGGTGAAGAAGAGCAGAAACCAGAGGCTGATGTCATTCTCCCTATAGCCGGGCACCGTGCCTAGAATATCAAAGACCGGCTTGATGATCCCTGTTCCCTTTGCATATTTGACCTGTGTCGGAGGGTTGTCCTCTTCACTCGGATCGACTATCAAATACCCCCATCCCTGGTTTGAGGCAAACGTACTGAACTCCTTTTCCAAAGGGGCAGGAAGGAAGCCTGTGATCCAGGAGAGGTCATCCCCCCCATCAGCGGAGGAACTTACCCGGTCAAAGGTGAGTTCCTGCTCAGTACGATCTATCCAATACTGGTATGCATCCAGATAGGCACCACCTTCCTTGAGAGCGGCGTTAATCTCAATGAGACGCTGCTTGTCATACGCATTACGTGCCTCAAGTTCAGACAGCCCCTTCTCCGGGAGGGTGAATCGGGTTGCACCGACATTGCTTTCGAGCTCCTCCCCCACTACCGCTATAGCCTGCAACGGTCCGAGGGGTGCAAGTTCAATATAGGAAATCGAGGGATCCAACTCCTTCAGGTCCTTTTTGGTAAGGGTATAGAAAAAGAGGGAAACACCCTCACGAGAGAGGGAAGCGATATCTTCAGGGTCAAAATCACCCCAAGGTCGCAACTGTTCGATAGTTGTATTGTCCTTGGCTACCTCTTCCTCAAGCTTCGCCCTTGTTTCAAGCAGTTGCTGATAGCGTTCATGCAGTTCTATGAACACCTCTTCAGAAACACGGATCTGCTCAGGCTTCTTCTTGGGGTCAACAGCATCAAGGATGTTGCTTCGGACCTTGGCCAGCGCATCCTGTCGCTTCTTCAGGTCTTCACCCTTCTCTGTACGTACAGCCTCTGTGAAGATATGCATCACACCCTCTTTTCGCAGGGTCTTCAGCATGGACTTCTTGTTGTGGGCCTGAACGATGACAGATACTTTTTTCATGGGAACAATCATATCAGGCCTCCTTTACCAGTTTCTTCTTTGCAATCTTTCCTCGGACAACAGCAGCAGTCTGCTGATCCCCCAAGTAAATGCCAATTTTACGTATATTCTCTTTTGCTTCTGGAATCTTGACCTTTTCAAAGAGATTGACCCGTTGGCTGGTAGTCCTAAGCTCCTTGTTCAACAGCTTGACCTGTTGCTCAAGGGTAGCGATGAGCGCATCATAGCGGGAGAC
>CAYMRN010000133.1:0-5308 GCA_964392855.1 uncultured Sphaerochaeta sp. | reverse complement strand
TGGCAAGATCGGCCACGATGCCGGTGTAGTCACGATCAAAGTTGGTGTTCAAGTAGTGATAGCCCTCTTCGTTTGCCCCGGCAACAAGGTTGTTGCCCTTTGCAACCGAATCATCGACGATGACCAGGATATCAGCGGATGCCCCGATAGGCGAGCCGTAGCCTGGGACTATCTTCTTTGCGAGGATCTCTTCCGGATGTGCCGGGCGCAGAGTATTTGCCTTGGAAGCGTTCTGCAGCTTGTTCTCCTCAACGTCCATGTCCCCTCGGATGATGCCGACAATGAGTTTCTCTTCCTCATCCCCATTTTCGTCATCGATGAAAGTCCCTACCATAAAGACCGCCTTTGCTGTCTGTGACTTCTCGATCTTGAGGAACAGGGCAAGCTCGTCGATGGTCTTGCAGTCTGGGGTAAGCACCTTCTCGAGAGGTTTTGCCTCTTCTGTGTAGTAGGTCTTCTTGAAGGTGGCAATCTGGCGGTTGGCAGTGTATCCGCATTCGCTACAGGTTATGATAGTGTCCTCCCCGATGGGGGAAAGGTACATGTACTCATGGGAGATCTTACCACCCATCATGCCACTGTCTGCACTCACTACGATTGCAGGCAGTGCGCAGCGGCTGAAGATCCTGAAATAGGACTTGTAGTGCTTGGCGTACTGGACATCCAGGCCAGCCTGGTCCTTGTCAAAGGAGTAGCTGTCCTTCATGGTGAACTCACGGACCCTGATGAGCCCTGCGCGGGGACGAGGGTCGTCACGCCACTTGGTCTGGATCTGGTAGACCAGTTGGGGAAGGCGCTTGTAGCTGTCGATCTCACTGCGGGCAATATCGGTGACCGCTTCCTCGTGCGTCATGGCAAGGACCATGTCGCGTCCCCCACGGTCGATGAATCGGCTCATCTCCTTGTCGATGCTGTAGAAGCGGCCGGTCTCTTTCCAGATGTCTGCCGTGTTCACCAGAGGCATGAGCATCTCCTGAGCTCCGATGGCATCCATCTCTTCGCGGATGATCTGGCTGATCTTCCTCGTCGAATTAAAGCCGAAAGGCAGCAGCGAGAAGACCCCGGCACCCATCTGGCGGATAAACCCTGCTCGGAGCAGATACTCATATCCCTTGCTGTCGGCACTGTTTGGTGCCTCACGAAGGGTTCTGGAAAATACATTGGACATGCGCATATTCTTAGGTCTCCTCTTTTACTACAACAGTGCCCATTGTAACAAAACGTCCCTCCCTCCTCAAGGTATATGGCAACGGAAGGTTTAACTTTCGACTTGATGCGTGCTATACTCGGCTCATGAATATCAGAGAATATGAGAAGGAACGCAGGCAAGTAGCGGCGTTCATGACCCGCCTGTATGATCGTCAGCTCACCACTGCCAGCGGTGGGAACATCAGTCTGCGCATCAGCGATGAGCTGTTCTGTATCACCCCCTCCGCTTTGGACAAAGGTATGCTTACCTTTGAGGATATTGCAGTGGTGACCATGGAAGGGAAAAACCTCACACCTGACCTTCCCTTGAGCATTGAGACAGAGATGCACCGCCTCTCTTTGATCGCCCGCCTTGATTGTAGGGCCATCGTACATGCCCATCCTACCTACACCTCAGCCTTCACTGCCATCACCAAAGGCGGCAAGTGTGCCATCGACACCACCATGATAGCCGAGTCCTTCTACATCCTGGAGACGCCTGTAATGGTTGCTTATCGCCTGATGGGTACGGTCAATCTTGCTGAGCAGGTTGCCATACAGGCCTTTGACCACTCGGTCCTCCTTTTGGAGAACCATGGGGCTGTCTGCTTGGGGAAAACCCTGCTTGAGGCCTTTGACAAGATGGAGCTGCTCGAACGTGCAGCCCAGATGACCACTATAGCCGTACAGATGGAACGAGCTGGCTATGATGTCTCTACCCTGGACAGTGCTCGCTGTGACCAGCTGATGCGCATGAAATATGGGGCCAGGTAAGAGAAGGCTCTGCTTGCTCCAAGACATAAGAGTTACCACCCAATATTGCTTAGGCCAGAGGATCATGTGTGAACCTCTGGCTGAATTTTTCTATCCCGAACACCTGCTGCTCTCCGTCAATTATCCCCCATTGTCACACCCTTTTTTCGTTTTCTCTTGACTTGAGATAGTAACCGCCCCACCATGTAATAGATATGGTATCTACACTTAGCTCGCTATTCAGTATTCACTTAATGAAATGAATGCTCATTCTGATTTGAAGGAGATGCTTGTGAAAAAATTCAAAATCGTAGTTCTTGTCATACTCTCAATTCTATTCATCCTATATGGTATGGGATTCATGATGTACAAAGGTGTCAACAAGACACTGCTAGACCAGCAGTACTACCGCTCAGTAGTAGAAGATTATGGTATGCCCTCCATGGTTCATGAGACACTTAGGGATATGATACCTCCGATCGTGCGTGAAGGCCTTACCGGTGGTTCTGCTGTGACCGACCCCAAGGAGAAGGCTGCAGTGGACACGCAGGTGAAGCTCATCTCCACAGCAATAACCGACGCATTGGATGAAGCTTGGATAGAAGAGCAACTTGTAATGGTCACCGATGACGTGGTTGGCCGGCTCAATAAGGAGAAGGCCTCCCTCAGTGCGGTTATCGAGCTTAAAGGCAAACTTGACGAGATAGAAAGAAATATTGCTGTAGGATTGGAAAAACTTTCAGATGGTGAGCTGTTTTCGATGTTCGGCGCGCCTCGCGCCTATATCCCGATGATAGCGGAAAAGATCGTAGCTACAATAGGATTGCCCCAGTCATTGGTACTAGCCGACATGGTAGATGAGATGGCTCCCGGGACCCTCGATATGGTCGCCGGATATCTTGGAACCATGGATGCTATATTCGGAATTCTCGCTTGGGTTGTCTTCATTGCGTTCCTAGTGATTTGCATGCTGTTCTGGAAGATTGGTAGGGGATTGCAATGGTTTGGTGTTAGTGCAGCACTGAGTGGGGGCCTTTTCCTTGGCCTTATCAGTTTCATGGCAAATTTGCAGACCATTGAGCACTATTCAGGAGCTGACTTTGAGTCTCTTCCTATTGACTCTTCGACACTGCAGAGTGTCATAAGCTTCACCTTCTCCGAGATGAGACTGATGCCGATCCTTTTCCTGGTAGGAGGTGTCATACTGTTTTTCCTCGGGATAGTGTTGCACCGGACGAATAGCAGGCCCCACTGATCGGGGGCTTGGCTCCCATATAGGTAACTTCTCATCAGAGTAGGCAAGCATACTGCTTGTCCTCTCTAGATTCCTATTACTCTGTGTTCTATCCATGGTACAATCACCACTATGAAAATTCAATTGGAAACAATCCCTGTCTGGGATGGCATACACAGCAACAGCGAATGCTATATCTGTGATCTTATGGTTGAGGCAGAGCGTTATGCCGTCTCCTTCTATTTGGGAAGCTCAGTCATGAACCCTGAAACCAGGGTACGGGTCAATGAGCATGGGTTCTGCTGCAAGCATGCCCAGATGTTGGTGGCAGCACAAAAACCCCAAGGGGTCGCCTTGATGACAGACACCTACCTGGCGATGAGCCGTAAGAAGTTTGAGCGCTCCTTCAACGAACTGTTGGAAGCAAAGGGTGCTAGGCAGGCAAAAAAGGCGATCGAGCACTTCAGCACTGATCTGGCAAAGCGTGAAGAGGGGTGCCTCATCTGCTCCTCGATGCAGGACCGCCTTGTACGCTATTACTACACCACAGTCTATCTCTGGGGTGAGGACAAGGAGTTCCGAGAAGCCCTTTCTCAGAGCAAAGGGTTCTGTCTCCATCATTTCCAAGGGTTGTTGCAACAATCAAAAGAAGCCCTTTCCTCCTCGATACAACCTGAGTTTGTCCGCGCTCTCACCCAATTGGAGATGACCAACCTTGACCGCATAGCTGAGGAGGTCCACTGGATGACCCAGAAGTACAAGTCAGAGAATATGGATGAGCCATGGAACGGGTGTGAGGATGCTCACAGGCGAGGGGTGGACAAGATAACCGGCAGAAGTCGCGTCATTGATCCTCTGCGGTAGGAGCCTGTACCGGTTTTTTCTTGCGTCTTCTCTTGGTCTGGATGTCCAGTGAAAGCTGCAAGGGACTCTCTTTGCCTGCAAGCTCGCGTTGCTTTAACAGGGATGAGGTATGGCCGCTTCTGCTGAAGTGGTAGTAGTCCAGCCTCTCACCGTTGGCATGATAGATGAGTATGTAATCCTTCTGGTGCAGGAACGCTACTCCCAACACAAGGGAGCAGCCCTCCTTTTCCAGTTTGTGCAATGTCTCTATCTGTTGTCTGCTCAGGTAGTCCTGATTGAACAGAATGGCCAAGGGCCGGCTATCGTTCCTGTCATGAAGCAGGATATCAGCCTTGCTCTCCTTTGCCAGGGCAAACAGGTCCACCTTCATCTTCTTTGGAAGGGAGAGGTAGCTTTTGCTGCTGGCGTCCAGGGAGAGACCGAGGACCCTGCACAGGGTCCTGTGCAGGTGGGTGGCGAAAGTATGGGCAATACTCACCTTGGCCTTTGGCCAGGTGAAGAGCTCTGCATCATCTTCAATGAGATGTTTCAGAGCCTCTTCAAACGCTTCAAACAACTGGATGTTTGTGTATTGCCTGCTCATCATATCTCCTACTTGAAGTCCACTGACCAGTGCATCTCACTCACCTTGGAGATGGTCTGGTAGATGGAACAGTACCTGGTGGCAGTCTCAAATGCCTTGAGGAACTTCTTCTCATCCTCCACTCCTGTTGCAGTGGCCGCTACAGTGCACTGCTCCAGTGTGGTGGGACTCGATTCACGCTTTATCCCATCTATTTCAAAGGAGACATGTTCCCACGATACTTTCATCTTGATGGCCAAATCTGCAAAGGTGGAAAACAGGCATCCTGATAGGGCCCCCAAGAGGTAGTCGTAGGGAGTGGTTGCCCCAAGCTCGTAGGTTTCGCCCTTGTTGGTCGTAAACTGGTAGTGATCCGGTACAAAATCAGCACGTATATGTCTTTTGCTCATACTAAACTCCTTTGTATCCTATAATATAGTGATAAACACTAATTATTTCCAGTGGACTTCATTTTGCCTGGATTCACATGGACCATGCAGTGCTTTACCTGGGGGAAGTTGACCTCAATGGCATGATGCACCCTCTCGGCTATATCATGGGCCTGGATGAGGGTTTGATGGCCCTCTGCTGAGATCTCAACATCTACATAGGCTCGGGAGCCGAACATTCGTGTATGTAGGACATCGACGCCCAAGACACCTTGTTGGCTTTCAATGACCTTACGGATTTTTTTCACCTCATCATCA
>CAYMRN010000132.1:0-5329 GCA_964392855.1 uncultured Sphaerochaeta sp. | reverse complement strand
TATGAACACAGAACAATTAACCCGCATGAAGACAGGAAAAGGCTTTATCGCTGCATTGGACCAGAGTGGTGGCAGTACCCCAAAAGCACTGTTGCAGTATGGAATACCAGAGGACTCCTACTCCACTGATGAGGAGATGTTTAACCTTGTGCATGCTATGCGCACAAGAATCATAACCAGCCCTGCTTTTACCGAGGACCATATCCTTGGAGCAATCCTATTTGAAGACACCATGGACCGCACTATAGCAGGAATGCCCACTGCTGACTACCTTTGGAAAACCAAACGAGTGGTTCCTTTTCTGAAGGTTGATAAAGGCCTGGCGGACCTTGCTGACGGGGTACAGATGATGAAACCCATTCCAAACCTGGGGACTCTGCTTGCCCGTGCGGTAAAACAGGGTATTTTCGGAACCAAGATGCGTTCAGTCATCAAGGCTGCCAATCCCAAGGGTATCAAGGCCCTGGTGGAACAACAGTTTGAGATAGGCAAGATCATATTGAAGGCTGGATTGGTTCCCATCATCGAACCAGAGGTCGATATCCACAGTAAGGATAAGCAGGAGTCTGAAAAGATCCTGAAGGCTGAACTTACCAGACAGCTGGCCCTCCTCAAGCCAGAGGACAAGGTTATGCTGAAGCTCTCCATACCTACCCTACCCAACTTCTACGCTGATCTGCAGAGCGAGGAGCATATGGTTCGAGTGGTGGCACTTTCTGGTGGCTATAGCCGTGATGAGGCCAACAACCTCCTTGCAAAGAACCATGGTCTTATCGCAAGCTTCTCCAGGGCCCTATCGCAGGATCTGCATGCACAGCAGAGTGACGAAGAGTTCAACAAGACACTTGGCTCTTCCATCAAGGGGATCTATGAGGCATCCATCACCTAGGGTCTAAAGAGAAGCATGTGCCTGTAACAAGCAGTAATTTGGGAATCGGCAACCTGCGTACAATAGAGCTTCTATTGTATGCAGGTTTTTTCTCCCTCAGCTTGTCTGGCCAGAAGATATGCTCACCTTACGAACATTGCCTGTACTGCATTATCTTCTGTCAAATCATTCCAGAAAGATTTGATCTGTTTATCAAGGTAGACTACTTTATGATATAGGAACATTATCCAACTAGGTTTTAGAAATCCTCACAAAACTATCGATATAATTCTTACCCACGACGTTACACGCTTATATCAATTTTCTTTTAGTTTGAGTATTTTTAACTCATGCCCAAGCATCATATTTCTTACTAATTCTCTAACATATATCACTATACATTTGCAAAGCAAACAAAAGACAAGAAAAGTCCAGTCCTCATATTACCTAGTAGAAGAACGTTGAAAGCTCTTTTGCACAGACTTTACAGTCTTGTTTGAAATTGCAGCTTTTACACCTATCTAAATGATTGATGAGAAGAGAAATCTCTGAAAAGGAGCTTTGAGAGAAATCTTTTTCCTGATCCAAGCCTGTCATGAGGGCTTTTGAATTTTTTAGTGCATTTTCGAGACCATTCTTTTCTTCAAGCTTGCTGAAGATGCCAGATGAGCTAAAGTATTCCTCTGTTTTCTCATAGTTTTCAAGATGAATTCTTAGTACTTTCTGTAATGCTTCATATGACTCATACATACGCTTCTGCGGAGTTCTCATAAAATGCATCAGAAACCAAATCTCAATACAGGGATTACTCGTAATCGGGACTATCCTTTTTGGCAATTGTCTACAGGATTTACAAAATTCTTCAAGCGTATTTTCTCGAAGGATGGTATCAATATCAAGAACACAAAATGCAATATCAAACCCTTTTGCACACAGCTCCTTTGCCTTGGCAAATACATACATATAGTTTGCATGTTTGGGAAGATCAGGTTTCAAGGAAAACGAGTATCTACGAATTTTCCTGATATGGTCAAAGTACATCCACTCAGTCAATCCTTCTCCAATGATAGCTATTGATTTTTTTAGCGGTTTTCTACTCATTTTCAGTCCTGTGTAATACCGGGCTGCCTAAAATTGGTTTTGCTCCAAGCTTTCCACTTCGATAGAAATTCGCAAGATTGTTATTTTTATGGAGCTTGAAATCTTGGGCGCTATAATATTCGCTGCCACCAGTTTCGTCTTTTTCACAAAACCAGACCATATCATTTCTCATATAATCCAGTTCCATCATGTATTGTGCATGGGTTGTGGCTAGTATCTGCGAATCTTTAGAGTTCATGAGAAACATTTGTAGAAAGAAGGTAGCGAGATCCGGATGTAGGGAGGACTCTAATTCATCAATGGCAACAACATGAGAATTTGTCAGTAACTCTTGCAGTACTCCCCCAAGCCCGAAATATCGTAAGGTGCCTTGAGATTCATCCTCAGCTAAGATTTGATATACCCCCTGAGAAGTTTCATGCGTAAAATAGAGTTCTTTGGTCTCAATATGTTTGTCTTTCTTAAGTTGCTCAAGAAGGCCCTTTGGCGCCCCTTGCTCGGTTAGGTTGTTGAGCAACTCATCGTCAACAGCAATCCTATTGTTCTTGATCTCCAAATCAGCTATCTGGAAATCTGCCTTTTCCAAAAACTTGACATAAAACTGTTTTCTTTTTACATCTCCAGCTAACCGTTCAAGACTCCAATCTCGTAGGAGAACCGAAGGTGTAATCATAGGCATTAGAGACTCCTTGAAATAGTCGATGACGATATCCAAAGCTGGAGAGTGAATGTTACTTTTCTGATAGGCATATAAGACCGTGGAGTTTTCCAGCGTATTGCCGTTGAGTATGGTCTTGTCCTTCGTTGATAAGGAGCATTTGGCTCCTATGGTCAGTTTTGATACTGAATTTTCAGTATCGAAGGTACGGGTAAAGAGGGTAGCTATCCTTCCTTCCGGATTAAAACGGAGTGATTCACGATGGATACGCTTCCGGTCAATGCAAACAATATACTCATACCGAATCCTAGCAATAAAGAAGATAAGAGAGAATGTTCCCGGTTGGTTACGAGTTTCTTTGTCTAGGGCAAAAGGTATGAAAGGCGTATCCTCATCCTTGGTATCAGGGGCAGAAAGAACAATGGTACGGAGAAACCCTAGCGCTCTCAGAAGGTTTGTTTTCCCCGATGCGTTGTACCCGTACAAAACACAAAGTTTCAACAGGCGGACTGTGTCATTTACTTGGGTGCACAGGTACTCTTCTGCACCAGTTTGTATTTTGTTGTTTGCAAGAAAACTTAACGTCTGCTTGGTCTTAATGGACCGGAAATTTTCAACAGTAAATTCTTGAATCATAATTTTATCCTTAATTTACGTAGATTAATTACGCTTATTAGCATTATATAATCAATTTTTGAAAATATCAAGAAAATTCAACCTGCACTTTTTTGCATCATTATATGTTGAGTATTACCCTAGATGCTCTGTCTAAGATCTTTGCAGGCACCTTTTCGTTTGATTTTATTAGTCAGCCAGTTAGGTGACCTGAGTTATGAGTATTCAATTATTCTATCGTATAACCACTGGTTCCTATGAACCACCAAGGGGAACCTGTCTCCAGATTCCCCCTTGGTAGTTTTACTGTCCTTTCTTATTTCAACTTCCCCAACACCTTAAACGGTGTCTCATCAACAACCTCCAAATAGGAGAGGATGTTCTTCAGGAAATAGTTTAGGAAGTAGCTTGAGCACTGCTCTGGGATGCTGGGGATATGAGACTTCTCAATTCCCAGGAAGTTAACCCAGGAGGGGATTGAAGAGGCTACATGCAGATCAAGGTCGCGTATGAATTCACTGCCCAGCACATCCACAATCTTTCCAATGGCATATATTTTTTCGATGCCCAACAGAATGGTAATGTTAGTGAGGATCGGGGAAAGGTAGGTAGTGATCCTCCGGCTGAAAGCTGAGGCTTGTTCATCACGAAGAAGTAGCAAAGCCTCCTCATAGGAGCAATTGAACTTTGCCTCCAAATATTCTCTGGAGATAAATTTGGAAAGGCAGTTCTTTCCCCCACACCAGCAAAGAACATCCTCATCACTGTGTATCACTTTAAGATGCCCAAGCTTTCCCGGCATATTGTTGTTGCTTGTTTGCTGGATGTGCCTGTCCAAGGCGATGGAGCTGCCAATCCCCGCATCAAGTTTTACAACCATAAAGTTGTGGGCCTTGGGATTTGTAAGGTTTACATAATGGCAAATGAGATTAGTATCGTTAAGCAAGAAGAATGGAAGATTTAGATATGCAAGCTCTGTAGCAAGATCAACGTGCTTCAAGGAGAGCGCCATGATATGCTCCAGTTTTCCACCCCCCTCATCGATGATGCCCTCAGCACTCATTACAATGGCAAAGACCCTACCCAAAGCATGTTCAAGGGCTTTTTCAATACCTTCTTTAATGATTGCAACGACATCAAACCCTTTTTCCAGGACATAGCTCTCATACTGTAGGACCTCTCCATCACACGTATTCAAATATACTCCCAGGCCATTGTAGGTAAACTCGACAGAGATGATGAGAAAAGCCTTGTAATTCAGCTTCAGGCCGATGGGCTTTCGCCCAGATCCCAGCGGACCTTCAAGAGGGAACTCCAAAATATAGCCAAAATCACTCAAGTCCTTTACCAGGTTGGAGAGGGTTTGGTTTGAAAGATGGGTCAGGGGGGATATCTTCTTCCTGTTTATCCCAGGATTAGCCATGACAACCTCAAGAATCTTGGTGTAATTCTTGATCTTCATCTTATCCTGGCTTGTTGTCTTTACCATGGCTATAGCCTATCGCAGTATCAAGGCTGAAGGGACAGGCCGTTCAGCTTCAAGGTTCGAAGGGCTGTACCGATCTGAAATTTTCATATGTCGGACCCCTTCCCAGAGGATCTGTGCTGACCCTCCTCCATCAAGATTGAGGATATCTTCATAGCCTTGCAAGGCACAAAACTTGGCGAGCTCCAATAGCGAGCAGCCAGTACTGTCCTCTTTAGGCTTGTACTGTAGCTTCCCTGCCCCCTCAGCCCAGATGAGGACAGCCTCCCCTTCGGCATTCGTTCCCACTGCAATACGGGCAGCCCGTGCCGTCTCAAACGGCAAGGGATAGATCGTGGAGGGAAAGGGGACGCTGTCCCTGTCCTTATCATAGAAAGGACAGCAAAGGGTTCCTATCATCTTGTTATCTTCCATCATGGAAGGTCCTACCTGGATCCCAAACGAGTACGCTTCCATCCCATGGTAGGTAACACTTGTATCAGTAATATCGATAGGAGCATCTATGCTGATGACAAAGCCTGCCATAGGAATGGTGGTCCCACCACCTTTTCTAATGGCAACGACCTTGTCCTCTGTGATGATGATATCGAGCCCTTTGTGC
>CAYMRN010000131.1:0-5355 GCA_964392855.1 uncultured Sphaerochaeta sp. | reverse complement strand
GATCCGTCACTCTCATAGTGTAGCGACAGTTCGTCCACAAGCTGGAGAAAGGGGGTATCGGCCATGACCAGATAGGTCCCCGGCCTCAGCTCCTGCTCCACTATCCTGTCGGGATAGCGTCTTTCATGCTCGTCGTACAGCTCGCCAAAGAGCTGCTCTGCCACATCCTCCATGGTGACCACGCCGCTGAAGCCACCATACTCATCAAGCACTATGGCAAGCTGCAGTCGATCCTTCTTGAAGAGGTAGAATACGTCGTCCAGGTGCATCTGCTCAGGGACAAAGAGGGGCTTGAGCATGATGGAAGTTATGTTCATGTGTTGTTTCTTGGCCAGTTGGGCTCGTAGGATGTCCCGTACCAGTACGATACCTATAATGTCCTCTATGCTCTGGTGGTAGACAGGGATACGTGAGAAGCCTGAACGGACGATGGAGGGGAACGCCTCGCCTATGGAGAGTTCGTCACTGACGCAGAAGACGCTTGTCCTGTGGCTCATGATGGTCTTTACCTGAGTCTCGCTGAACTGGATCGCCCTTTGCATAAGGTCCGACTCATACTGGTCCACCAGCCCATAGTCTTCAGCAGCCCCCACCATATGCCGGACCCCCTCAGTGGTGATGGCAGGATCGCTGTTCTTGGCAAAGATTCGGGTGATCAGGTTGGAAAAATGGATCAACAGCCAGATAAAGGGGTAGAGGACGATGGTCAGAGCCTTGATGGGGTATGCCATGAAGGTCGCGATCTTCATGTTATGGCTCATAGCAATCTGCTTGGGCGTGATCTCGCCAAAGATGAGGATGATAATGGTAAGCAGCCCTGTTGCATACCCTACGGCACTGCTGGAGAACAGCTCGATAGCGTAGGTGGTCACCAGAGCTGAAACGGAGATATTCACCACATTGTTGCCTACCAGGACAGTGGTTATCAGCACATCATGCTTTTGACTGAGTTCATAGGCCATGCGGGCACTACGGCTACGTTTGTTCTGCAGAGTCCTGTGTTGTATAAGGGATAGGGATGTAAAGGCTGTCTCAGTAGCAGAAAACATGGCCGAAAGAATAAGCAACACAAAGATAGCTATCAGGTGTGTGCTCATACGCACATCCTGAGCATATCGTAACGTGACGGGTGTTCACACGAGCACCCCAAGCTAGATAGCGGGTCTTCCATAATGGGCCTAGTATACCAACAGCAACAGCACAACCGCAAGAGTAATTGCCAAGGAAAGGCCATATGTTTTTGCCCCCATGCGTTTTATCCTGCTGGCATTGAATCCACAGAAGGGATACAAGGAGAAAAAGCCATCGAGGACTACCAGGGCAAGCCCAAACAGAAGGGCCAACCCCTTGGGAATAAAAAGAGCGGCAAGGAGGAGGGCACCCTGGCTTCGTATGGCCATCCTTGCGAGAAATGCTGTTTTTCCGTGTATGTTCCAATCGTGTCCCTTGATATACACATTGCCAGGAACCGGGAAGGGAAAACCTATCGTGAAGGTGAGAAGCAGGGCCCCTATCCAAGCGGTGTCCCACCCTCGGTAGACTACCTCCACCCTTTTTCTTTTCCTTGTCCCTTTTGCAAACAGGGCCATTGAAGCTGTCCTTGCAAGCAGGAAGATGGCAGGGGCCGCAACGATGAGCATGTATTGATCAGTTGCCAACGATGCATACGATCTGCTAAAGGGGTATAAGCCTAGCAGGTTGAGCAGGTTCCAGCCCCTGAGGCAGCAGAAGAAGAGGATGGTGTTGCCCAGCAGTGTGATGAGCAAGGCCCTGGCGTCTGTTGCCGCCTGAGGCATATTTTCATCTGTCAGACTCTTGTGCCAGAGAAAGTACCCCATGTCAAAGAATCGTGAAGCATGATGGTATACCTTCGCTGTTCCTAGTCTGAACAGCTTCAGCTGATCTTTGAGCCCTAGGATCGTGAAGCCTTCCAGTGCAAGCTGTTTGAAGGAGGCGGGATTGTCCCCTTCCACACATGCAGATAGGGAGGTGCACCTCTGTTCTGTGAGGAATCGTATTGCCTCCTTGAGCAGTTTCCCTGCAAGGCCGTTTCCTCTCTGATCCTTGTCTGTATAGAGCCACCCTATGTAGCCCATCTTGACCTTTTTGTTTACCTGGTAGATATCCAGGTTGATACCAGCGACAACCCTGTTTTCGCTGGTAACTACCAACGTTGATTCTGGATGGAGGTAAAAGATTGATGCATACTTTGCATCAAAGCATCGGCTCATCAGGGCTTTGGTTTCCTCTATCTGCTTATCACGGATGAGGGCGATAGTGTATGCACTCATCCCTTTCCCCTGATGGTATTGGTCATCTCCAGTTGCGTGGTGAAACACGTGAAGCCCAACGAGAGCAACAGCTTGTTCAAAGGTAGGTAGCTTTCATCGATATTGATGAAGCGAAGCTGCTCTGCCTTGCATAGCTTTGCTGCCTCTATGATGGCTCCTTTTGCAAATCCTTTCCGTCTTTCTTCATCTTGTATGTATAATTGGGCTATCGAACCTGTTGCAGGGTCAAAACAAATCGTACCTACATTTTTCTCTTCCAGCTGAATGTCCCACACTGGGATTTCTCCTGCTATGATGGCCTGCTCTTCGCTCTGCCAACTGGGAAGACACTCTCCTTGGGGTATGCGTATGGTTTTCTGCCTCGAGAGAACAAGGGCTGTAGCGGGTTTATTCTCCCTGGTCTTCTCTGTTTTTGTGTGATAGCAGTTGAATCCGCGTTGGCGGGTAAACCCTATGCCTCTATACAGGTTGATGGCCCGTGAATTGTCAGAGAGCACTTCCAGTACCCAGGTGTGGATTGCTTGGTCTTTGAGCACCGAAAGGGCCTTTTCCAGGAGCAGGTGGGCATACCCCTTCCCCCTATATGCTGGTATGATGGCTGTCCCTGAATCATAGCAGTAGTTGCCACGCACCCCATTGAGTACAAATCCCACCAATTTCTCCCTGTCAAAAAGTCCTACAGAGCTTTCTGCACGGTATCCATTTTTCTTGAGTATTTGTTGGAGTTTCTTCTCGCTCATGGAGAGGGTGAGCTGGTAATCACTGAAACCGAGGTTGTATGCTTCGGTAAGTTCCTGTATTTTCACGTTCTCCAGGGTGTCTGTCTTCACCATTGCCTTTCTTGGACCCTCCTACAATAAGATGGCTATGAGGATACAACAAAAAGTCATGGCAAAGTAACCCATTTGCGCAAGGGTCATGCACATATATGCTTGGTGTCTCCTCTATCTTCTTATATGTGATTCCCTTAACCAAGATGTTAGGTTAGGATGTTGGGGAGGGTATGAAATGGAAGAAGAAAAAAAGATATATGTGAAAGGTCTAACCTTTGCCGTTGTTGGAACAATTGTTGTTAGTTTTGATGCATTGCTTATACGCCTTTCGGGAACGAGCGGGATAGTTGCTGTATTCTATCGAGCTCTCTTCATTTTTATTTCAATTTCAATCATATTTTTTACTGCAAGGAAAAAGAGCGCTTTTTCAATTCTGACTTCTGGCGGAAAACCCATGATCATCAGCGGTTTGATGTGGGGCTTGAGCGGGCTGGGTTTCACCTTGGGGGTACAAACTGCAGGAGCGGCTAATACCTTAGTCCTTGTTGCTTTGACGCCTCTGTTTGCAGCTGCGTTCAGTTGGGGTTTTTACAAAATAATCCCTTCAGTGAGTACGATACTTGCCACATGTGTTTGTATATTTGGAATTTGGTTTATGTATAGGGAAGGCTTTGGTGACCTGGATCCGAAAGGGTTGTTGTTTGCCCTTATGGCTCCCTTCTTTTTTGGATCGAACCTCTCATTTTTGAGAAACCATAGAGAGCTGGATCGTCTGCCCCCCATTATGATTGGAGGCGCGACAGGTACCCTTATCGCCCTTTTCCTCTCAAAAGGGAATCTGGGTATGTCTCTAGCGTCGATTCTTCCTCTTATGCTCTTGGGGTTAGTGGTTATTCCTTTTGCACAGATAATGATATCCACAGGAACCCGTTATATCAGCGCGCCGGAGACAGCTTTAGTCAACTCAAGTGAGACTGTACTGGGAATTTTCTATGTCTGGCTATTCCTAGGGGAAAAGCCCAACCTTGACTTCATCATCGGAGCATCCATAGTAGTGCTTGCCATAACCGCTAACAGCCTCCATCAGGCAAAGAAGAAAAAAGCAGAAGGAGTGGGCCAACCATAGGATTGCTTCCGCTTTTCAAGCAGTATTTCCGGGCATCTGTCACCACCATTGCTTTTTCTTAAACCATCCTGCCATAAAGATGACTATGAGGATACAACATATGAGCATCGCGTAGAAACCCCAGAACTGGGAGGAGAAGGGCATGTGGCTAAAGTTCATCCCATACAGGCCGGTAAGGAAGGTCAGGGGGATGAAGATGGTGCTGATGATGGTAAGCACCTTCATGATCTTGTTCATCTTCACATCGAGGCTGGAGAGGTAGACCTCCATAAGGCCGCTTACCGTCTCACGCAGCATCTCACACTCCTCACTGAGCCAGAGGGCATGGTCGCTGGTGTCCCTGAAGAGGTGGACGGCGGCTTTGCCAAGATCGACATGTTCGCTCCTGATGAGAGTTGCCAGGATATCCTTCAATGGCAGGGTAATTCTTCTGAGATGGAGGATCTTTCTCTTATGCTTGTGGATGTCACTTGCAGCAACCTTCTCAGGGGTGTTGATGACCAGCTCCTCCATCTCTTCGGTCAGCTGGACAAGCTCATCAGCACGGACAAGGTACTGGTCTACCACCCGGTCGACCAAGGCATGGAAGAGCAGGTGTGCATTTGCTTTTCTCTTTTTTGTCTCTGTATCCTTGAGATAGGAGACCACCGGCACAAAGATGTCACTTGCATGTTCTGCAATGCTGATGACCCAGTTTTCCCCTACGAACAGGCTCAGCTGCTCCTCTTCCTTCTTGGGTGTGTCGAGGATTCTGAGGGTGAGGGAGAAGTAGTTCTCATAATAGTCGAGCTTCATTCTCTGGTCAGTGGAGAAGACGTCCTCAAGGCTGAGGTTGGAGAGGGTGAACTCTTTTGCCACCTCTACGATCCCCTTGATGTCCGAGAGTCCTGAGATCTCTATCCATCGCTGCTTATCCGGTTCCTCCATTGAGAACCCTTCATAGGTATCAGAGCCGGTAGCGTCATAGACATGGGTCCGTATCCTTGTTTCTTCACATTCGGAGTCTCCGACATAGATCAGCGACCCTGGTCGCATGCCTTCCTTTCTTTTGTGCAGGAGAGGGAGGGTTTTTTTGTTCAGCATCTAGAATGCCCCCTGAAGATGTAAGATTCCCACAATTAGCAAGAGCTGTGCAAGGGTGTAGGTCCCCATGACTGCAGTTTCG
>CAYMRN010000130.1:0-5385 GCA_964392855.1 uncultured Sphaerochaeta sp. | reverse complement strand
ACTTCGGCTATGACCAGGCCGTACAGATATTTGCTGACAGCAAGGCTGTATTCTTCAAGCAGGGCAACTGGGCATTCGGCAACATCGAAGCCGTCAACAAGGCACAGGCGGCAAGACTTGAGTTTGTCCCTGTGAAAATGCCTTACCAGAAGCAGGATATCAAGCGAGCCGACGGCACAACCGTTGAGATGCTCAACAGCTCAATTCCTGTTTTCGTACCCAACTACTACGCTGTCAACGCCATGGTTCCCAAGTCAGAGCAGCAGAAAGCGTTTGATTTCCTCTATTGGATGAACAACAGCGAGACAGGAAAGAGGTTTGTTGTTGAGGAGTTTGCTTTTATACCTTACAATGCGGATCCTACCGCCACAACCGTTCCCAACAGTCTTGGAAACTCCATCATCGACTACATTGCCAGTGGGCATACCCTCACCGCCCCTTACCAGGGTGCACCAGCATCCTGGAGTGGAGACGTTGTTGGCCTGAGAGTCATGGAGAGTTATCTCACCAAGAGAAACTGGACCAAGGCCGATTATGAGACAATTGCAGACTACGCCATTGATCAGTGGATTGCATTGAAGTAACAGAGTACAACCATTGGGGGCCGGATCGTCCGGCCCCTATTTCCCAGGAGTATCATATGAATTTTTATAAAAAATGGTTCTGGCCACTGGTCATGCCTTCCCTACTCCTTTTCACCATGGTCATCCTATACCCTTTCATCATGGGTGTGGTGAACTCTTTCCTGGCGTGGAGGGGAACCTACTACTTTGACCCGGAAACGGGAACCCGGGCTACAACCATGTTCAAGTCGTTTGTAGGATTTGCAAACTACAAGGAAGCCTTCAACGATACGCGGTTCATATCCGCCCTTGTCTATACGATAAAATATACCTTGATCGCCGTGATCTTCGTAAACATCACAGCCCTTGCCCTGGCCCTGATGGTGACCAAGATCACCAAAAGCTCCGGCCTGTATCGCACAGTGTTCTTCCTTCCCAACATGCTCGGAGGCCTTGCCCTTGGATTTATCTGGCAGTTCATATTCCAGATCATCTTCACTGACATCCTCTTTTCCCCAGACGCCCTATACCTGCCCTTCTTGCGCTACATGACGCAGGACTCAACAAAGGCGTTGTTTGCCCTTGCCATGCTCAACACCTGGCAGTATGCAGGGTACATGATGATCATCTACGTAGCAGGGTTGAACAACATCAGCTCTGACTACTATGAGGCGGCAAGCATCGATGGGGCGACCTACTGGTACTCATTCAGAAAGATAACCATCCCCATGTTGATGCCCTCATTTACCATCGTCTTCTTCATGACCCTTGCAAACAGCTTCAAGTTGCTGGACCAGAACGTAGCCCTCACCGACGGTGAGTTCGGTACCCGGCTCCTTGCCATGCAGATCCTCAGGACCGTCAAGGACACCTCACCGCCTAACTATGGGAAGGCCCAGGCGCAGGCTGTGATATTCTTCTTGCTTGTGGCTGTCATAACCCTGACTCAGGTAGCAATTACCAAGAAAAAAGAACTGGAGATGTAACATGAAAGAATTAACTGTCGTCACCTCCAAATCCCTGAACGAACACTACTTCCTCAAGAAAAGAATCAAGATGACAGCGCTGTATGTGGTGCTATCCCTCATCGCCATCTATACGCTGGCCCCCCTATGGCTGTTGTTGGTCAACTCCTTTAAGAGCCAAAGCGAGATCATCAGCTCCCCCTTGGGATTGCCTGAGGGCTTTACACTCTCGTACCTGACTAATGCGGCCAAGGAGATCAACTTCTTCAAGGCCCTGATGGTCACAGCTTCCATAACCTCAGCTTCCGTTTTGCTGATAGTGCTAGTCAGCAGCATGGCCGCTTGGATCATGGTGCGCAACAAGGGCAGCGCCAGCACTATCGTATTCATGTGTTTTGTTGCAGCCATGCTCATCCCTTTCCAGGCTGTCATGTACCCGCTGATACAGTTCTTTGATGATATCAGGCTGAAAAGCGCAGCCGGCCTCATCCTGATGTATGGTGGATTCGGGCTATCGATGTCCGTATTCCTCTACCATGGTTTTGTGAAGAGTGTCCCGCTCGGAGTCGAGGAGGCCGCAACTATCGACGGATGCAACATCTTCCAGATGTATATCCATGTGGTGATGCCCCTGCTCAAGTCCATTACCGTTACTGTGATAGTGCTCAACTCCATGTGGATATGGAATGACTACCTCTTGCCTTTTTTGGTAATCGGTAACAGCCCTACTAAGACTCTGGTGCTGGAGCTGTACTTTGCACGGATAACTGCCGGACAGTTCGGAAATCCCTGGCAACTGATATTTCCGTCAGTGCTTATATCCATCATCCCTATCATCATCGTCTATCTCTTTTTGCAAAAGTACATAGTCAAGGGGATCAGCGATGGGGCTATCAAGAGCTAAGCCATGAAGAACTTCAAGAAAAGGTGGTCAGAACGGGAAGAGGAGCTCAAATCCCTATGGACATCCCTCTATGCAAACAAGGATATGAATGGCCTCCTAGCCCTGTTACAAGAGAAATCAGAGAGCCGAAAGCCCTCGCTGAAGGCCCTCGATGCCCAGAGGATAGAAGATCCCTTCTGGTATTTTGGCTCTGAGATGACTGGACAGATGCTCTATGTGGACAAGTTCAACAGTACCTTTGCAGGCCTTGAGCAGAAGCTTCCCTACCTCTCCTCCTTGGGCGTTCGCTACCTGCACCTGATGCCCTGCATGAGAATGCCCCCTACCAATAATGATGGGGGGTATGCGGTGGAGGATTTCACCTCCTTTGACCCACGCTTTGGTGACACTGAATCCTTTGTCCTTCTTGCCGATGCGTGCAGAAAGGCGAATATCAGCCTCTGTCTTGATTTTGTCCTCAATCACACTGCCGACACCCACCCTTGGGCCCTTAAGGCAAGGCAGGGAGAGCAAGCGTATAGAAAGAGGTATTTCTTCACCAGGGACAAGGCTGTTGTCGATGCCTATGAGGCTACCACCAACGAGGTGTTCCCCCAGCAGGCACCTGGTAACTTTACCTTCCTAAAAGAGTCACAAGAGTATGTGATGACGACCTTCAACCATTTCCAATGGGACCTCAACTATGCCAACAGCGAGGTGTTGCTCTCCATGTTGGATGCAATGCTTACCTTGGCCAATTACGGGGTGGAGGTCTTCCGTCTCGACGCCATACCCTACATCTGGAAACGGTGGGGTACCAACAACCGCAACTTGGCGGAGGTCCATACACTGCTTAGGGTCTTCCGCCTCGCTTTGGAGATTGTGGCTCCTCTTTGCATCATCAAAGGGGAAGTGGTCATGGCACCTAGGGAGGTTGCCCCCTACTTCGGCACTGAGAGGGCACCAGAGTGCCATCTCCTGTACAATGTCTCCCTCATGGTGCAGATGTGGAACTCACTTGCCACCCGCGACACCCGATTGCTCCAGAGAAGCCTTGTGGAGCTCCCCACCGACATTCCCTCATCAGCGTGTTGGGTAAACTATCTGCGCTGCCATGACGACATCGGATGGGGCATCGAGGATTCCCATCTCTATGAGCTGGGCTTCTCCCCCTTTGAACACAAGCAGTTTCTCATCTCTTTCTACTTGGGCAGCTTTCCCGGATCCTTTTCCAAGGGAGAGCTGTACGAGTTCAATGAGAAAAACAGGGATGCCCGAAACTGCGGCACCGCAGCGTCCCTATGTGGCCTAGAGAGAGCCTTGGAGAATAAGGATACCTACCAGCAGGAGCTCGCCCTGAAGCGGCTCTCCCTCGCCCATGTGTTCATCTACCTCACACGCGGGATAAGCATCCTCTATAGCGGAGACGAGATAGCGACCCTCAACGACTACAGCTATCATGATGACCCTGTCTTGGCAAAGGACAGCAGGAATTTGCACCGACCCCCTTTTGACTGGGAAAAGGATGATTTTGCCAGCAGATACTTGTTTACTAAACTACAAAACGTGATAGGATATCGGGCAAAAGAGTCTGATTTCAGATGTGATGCACTGGAGAAGGTCATCCCTTCAGACGATGTATCTGTCTTTGCACTCAAGCGTGGGGATGAACATCTGCTCTTGAGCAACTTCAGCGAATACCAGAAATCAGTGCAATTTGGGCCTTTGGCTTTTGGCTCCTATCGTGAGGTCTTTTCAGACAGGACCCTCGTTCTTGGAAATGAACCTTTCATTCTAGGCCCCTACCAATACCTCTTGCTCAAAAGGATGTAAGCATGGATCTACCAGAGAAACGACCGACCATAAAGGATATAGCACGTGAAAGCGGATACTCCAAGACCGCCGTATCCTTTGCCTTCAACGAACCGTCCAGGATCAGTGTGAAGGCAAGGGACATCATACTGGAGACTGCTAAAAGGCTCGGCTATATCCCCGACCCCATGGCCCGGAACTTCTCGCTGAGAAGACACCTCAGCATCGGTTTTCTCCTGCCTCAGATCATCCATTACTCGATGAGAAACCCCTATACCCTGCAGGTCATCCAAGGCATTGGCAGTGTCTGTCAGAAATATGGGTACACCCTCACCCTCATCCCCCCCTTGAATGAGTCCATAACCGACGCTGTTCGCAGTGCCGCTGTTGACGGGCTGATCACCATGGGGATGCAGGTTGGCATGGATATCGTCGATATCATGAAGATTCGCAAACTCCCCTTTGTAACCATCGACGGCACACCCTCTGAGGATATGCCTTCTGTCAATATTGCCGATGAGATGGCCGCCTACCAGATAATGCGCCTGGTCCTGGAAAAAGGGCATCGATGCATAACGATCGTAAGCCTGAGCGAAGACGCCTTTGATTCTGATGAAATAGAAGCAAGCGTACCCAAACAGAGGAAACGTGGGTATGAAAGGGCCCTCAGGGAGTTTGGCCTGAGCCTGTATGACCTTGACGGGTGTGTGACGCAGATGATCAGCGAATGTACCCTCGAAGATGGCAAGCATACCGGTCACCTCATCTCAAAACTGAAACGCAGGCCTACATGTATCCTGGCTATGAGTGATATCGTTGCTATCGGGGTCATCCTCTACTTCAAAGAACATGCCATCAAGGTTCCCGATGACATCTCTGTGGTTGGCTTTGACAACATCATCGAAAGCCAGCTGATAACCCCTGCTCTGACCACCGTTGACCAGCCTGCACAGGAGAAGGGGTATCTCGCTTCAGAGGCACTGTTTCGCATGATCAATGGAGAGACTTTGGGATCGACCCATATGGAGATCCCTTTCTCCATCATCGAGCGACAATCCCTCAAAGAGGTAACCATCAACGATGAACACTGAACAGAGAAGATATTGCGGGGTGCTTCTGCATCCCACCAGCTTGGGAGGCCCCCATGGCATCGGAGACCTAG
>CAYMRN010000129.1:0-5430 GCA_964392855.1 uncultured Sphaerochaeta sp. | reverse complement strand
ACAATGTCAGCCTACATTCCACAGAGCCTAGACATATCAGAGGAGAGGTGGGTCCAATGAAAACTCTCCTGTTTGTGCAGAAAAGCAACGATGAGGGGATTGACTTCTACTATATGGGGGATTTGCGCTTCATGTCCAATGAGCAGAAGACCAAGACCAACAACAAGGGAAAGGTCCTCCCTGTTGTGGAGATGCTGTTTAGGGTGCATCCCAGCGTTCAGCAGGACCTCTACTCCTACATCAGTGAAAAGCTTGAAGAGGAGGGCCCGGGTAGGGTTTTCGTTATTGTCTAGTGCGGATACCACCTTCCCTGTTGTGCCTCGAAGCAGTGAAATGTGCTTGAAACGGTGTGCCGCCACTCTTGACGGATGGGCTGCCGTGTATGATTCTATAGGCAGGATATGACACATACCAGAAGAACAAATCATGATGGCTCGGAATCCTTTGGCTGTTGTTCCAAACAGACCAATCTTTTTCTGTTTTGCAAGCAGTAATGCCAGATCTGGCTAAGGAGCGAAATGTGAACAAGAAACGTGAAACTATCAGAAGACCTGCAGAGCGTGAAGCTGTTCCTTCTTGGGACGAGCAGGACAGGCTCGATCCTCCAAAAGGGTCAAAGAAGGGCAAATATCACTCCGATGAAGAGGACATGATCCTGGAAAAGGAAGACGACTAGAGCGTATGTCTGTGCGGTATGCTCCCCCAGGCCTCATATGGTCTGGGGGAGCTTCTTTCTAGAGGGGACAGATTGCCTCTGCAAGATTGGCCCCTGAGTGCTTCACCTCCACCTTGGGGATGGTCTGCGTATGGATGGTCCTTCCTCCCCCGTCCTGAAATGCCACATGCAGGGTGTACTGCCCAGGATCAAGGTTGATAGCCCCTACCCATGCTGTGGAGGGCAGGAAGTGCGAGGAGCGCACGTCCGCTCTTTCACTTGCATAGTTGGCAAGCTTCATCAGCCAGCCGAGCACTTCCTCCCCAACTGTCTTCTCTTTGTCCTGGCTGGTCACTTCATCATAGATGGCTATTCCCAAGGCCTTCAGGGTCGAACGGGTCACCGCTTTCATGCGGGCCAGGGAGGAGGATGCCTTGAACGTCTCAATGGCAATCGAACTGATGCTTTCAAGCTTTTCCAATCGGAAGCTTCTGCCATCGTCCAGGGTTACGACCACCCTCTGGATAGGGGATGGTTTTGCAACCAATACGGGATAGGCAATCTTTGCAAAGTTGTTCCTTGAAATATAGACAGCATCAACTGCCTCATGCTTTTGGGGGGCCAAGCCATTGAAAGCAACCAGGTTGAGCCTCCCCTGGCCTTGGGGGATGGGTTTTTCCTCCTCTGCGAGGGAGGAGGGAAGTGCAAATGGGTAGAGTGTCGGCTGGGTCAGAAACGAGCGTTCCACCTGGCCAAGGGAGTACCTGAAGAGGTTGTCGTCACCAATTCCCCTGGCCAATACCATGCTCAGGTAGTTGGCCAGAGCAGAGGAGGAGAATGCAATGGAGTAGGTGGCAATGTCTACACTCCCAACCCCCTTGTCGTTTGCATAGTTGGCGACTTTTTCCCTCTGTGTCTCATACTTCTGTTTGAGGAAAGTCTGCTTCTCGATGGAGCGGTTCAGCTCGACAAGGGCTGACTCCTCTTGGCCCAGATGGATATAGTTCAGCGCCTTGAACACATTGATATAGATGTCCTCATATGCTTCTCCCTGGTAGTCACGAGTATTGTCGTTGACGATGAAGGAGGCGATGTTTGCGCTGATGCTTTCGGTATAGGCTTGCTGTATCTTTTTCTCGGATGAGGTGAGAAGCGTATTGGAGAGCTCGTACTCACCGCTAAGGCGGGAGAGCAATCCTGCATCCAAATCCATGATAAGCGAACCTTGTCTTCGTATGATGGCATCCCTTTTGGAAAGCAAGCTTGCATAGGCAGCTGAGAAGTTTCCCTGCCTATAGAGTTTTTCAGTGTTGGATATGTCTATGACAGATGAGCAACTTCCCAAGAGGACCAGAAGAAAAAAAGTGCTCAGCCATGCGAGTTTTCTCATATATCCACCATCCCTACCGGCAATACCCCGATTGTATCGGTACCATGAAAAAATGTACCACTGTTTGGATGCGTGATGCAACCAAAAACCACTGATCTGGTACAGATATGTCGTCCATAGGGTCATTTGTTGGAATTCATGTACATATGCGCATTTTTTGTTGTACTATAGGCATAGCTTCATGTAACTGGGGACAAGGGCCTGCTGTTTATGATTTGTGAATTGGGCTATTTGTATGGATTTATGGTTTCAGCAGCCCGTGTCGTAGTATATAATCAGGTGTAAGTATTGAAAGGGAGTCACATATGAAAAATAAGGTGCGTCTGGGTCTTCTTCTGGTGGTGCTGGTCTTGCTGGTCTCTTGCCAGTCAACGGTCTCTGTGGACAGGCTGTCATCAGATACTGATATTGACCTCAGTGGTAACTGGAATGATACTGATATTCGTATTGTCACTTCTTCCTTGGTCAAGGACAGCCTGAGCTCCCCTTGGGTGGACAGGTTCAGGATGAAGAACATGAAGAACCCTGTGGTCATAGTGGGTAGCTTCCTCAATAGGAGCAGTGAGCACATAGACACCTCAATCATTGCCAAGCGCTATGAGATGGAGCTTATCAACTCAGGCAAGGTCGATATGGTAGCCGATGTGGCTTTCAGGGCCGCTGTGCGTGATGAACGCGAGGAGCAGCAGTACTTCGCCAGCGAATCGACGGCAAAGGCCTTGGGTAAGGAGATCGGGGCGGATTTCCTCCTACAGGGCTCTGTTAGGACCAATCTGGACCAGGTAGGCGGAAAATCCGTCAGGACCTATTACATCTCGGCTGAGCTGATCGACATTGAGACCAACCAGAAAGTGTGGGTAGGAGAGGATACCATCAAGAAGATGATCAAGCAGAGCAAGTACAAGTTTTGACAAAGGCAGAGGTATCCATGAGACAACACAAACAAGGATTAACCCTTAGCATTTTTCTTGTGGTCCTGCTTTTTCTAGCCAGTGGATGTGCATCCTTGTCTACAGGACCCTCTCCCCTCTGGCTGGATGAACTGTATGACAAGCAGTACAGCGAGGACACCTATCTGTGTGCCGTAGGCAGCGGCTCCTCACGAAAGGAGGCCGCTGATGCAGCGCTCTCCTCCCTTTCGCAGGTATTCAGCTCCCAGGTAAAAACTGTCACGACACTCCTTTCCCTCTCGACAGCCCAAGATGATGGTTCAGGTCAGTTGAAATTTACCGAGTTGTCGGAGATGTTTGACCAGGGCAGTGTGACATCCGCAACTGAAAAGATCGTAGGTGCCGAGGTGGTGAATACCTATATAGACAGCAATGCAAGGGTCTATGTCCGGGTTGCACTTCATCGCAAGAGGACCTCTGAGCTCTACCAGAAGGAGATTGACCAACTTGATATCTCCATCATGGGGGTCAAACGGTCCCTCATTGCAATTACCGAACCCCTGGAACGCTACTTCACCCTCAAGAAGGCTGTTGCCTTTGCCCAAAGACAACAGGATCTCTATGACCAGATGCAGGTCCTGCTGAAAAAGAGCCAAAACTCTACCCTTTTGCAGTTGGAACGGGAATTGGCTGAGATTGCCTCCTCGGTGAAGGTTACCGTTACCGTCGACAGCCTTGAGGACCATCAGGTGCTTTTTTCCGCCTTCAGCCAGAAATTGCTGGCCCTTGGGTTCTCCATCGTACCTCTGGATGCAAATCCCACCGCATTTTTGGCTTTGCAGTACAGATGCACACCGCTAGAGATGCAGGACAGTCCGTATATGTACGCACGCTACACGCTAACAGCAGAGCTTACCAGTGGGAGTTCCACCTTGGTATCGTTTCAGAAAAGCGAGCGTGAAGCCGCCATGAGCCAAGAAGATGCCCAAAAAAAGGCTCTCATCCAAGCAACCACAGCAACGCTTTCCGAGTTCTTTGCCCTATTGGAGCAAAACCTTGGGGATACAACGTAATATTTCTCATAACTGGAGGTCTCTCATGAAGAAGATTTTGATCGCACTTGTCGCTCTTTGTATGGTATTTGCCCTGGCCGGATGTGCCTCGACCAAAAAGGATGCCGCACCGCCAAAACCAGCGCAGAAGGTAATCCTTGGTGCCGACGGCATTCCCCAACCTGATTGGGTGTATAAGACGGTATCGAGCCAGGATATGCACTATGAGGCAGGATATGGGAAGATGAGCGACAAGCAGATCTCCATCAAACGGGCAACAGTAGAAGCTAAGAATAAGATTGCCGCATGGGTAAGCACCTCCGTCAAGGAAGTGGTCGTGACCTATGTGAACGATGCCGGTAGCGGTGACGACCGCCAGGCTATGGATGCGATGGAGACCATCAGCCAACAGGTTGCTGAGGCAACCCTTTCAGGGGTAAGCACTTCTGAGATGTGGATTGATGCAGATGGGGGTGTATGGGTCCTTTGCTCCATCCCGCTTGCAAATATTGAGAAGAGCTTTGAGCCTGCTGCAGAGGCCGTAGCTGAAGCCTTTGTCGAAAGCGATGCAGCAGCTGCTGCAAATGCCAAGATGAAGGAAGCCTTTGCAAATCTCCTGAAAAGTGCAGACCGGTAAACAATGGCTAGGGTTGCTGTGATCGGACTTCTCTTTCTCGCTCTCTTCGGATGCTCCACCACCGGTGGGGTATCCGGGATGCAGAGAGACGAGAGTGCCCTCACCCTCCTGGACCTGAGCAACTATCCTGCAAATGTCTATGTGGGGGTCTCCGGACCGTACTCCACCAAGGAACGCATGGTTGAAAAGGCTATTTTGGCCTGTGCAAAAAGCATTCTCCTTGAGAAGGCATTGGCTCTGGACAACACGACGGTGGTGCAGGAAAACAGTGCTAGGGGGCTTCTCTCCTTTGCCCAAAACGAAAAAGCCTACTATGACGATACGAGCCTCAAAGCGGTTGTCGACAGGCTTGAAGTGCTCTCTGTCCTCTTTGACGCGGAGGCAGGAGCTGTGGTTGTAGCCCGTGACCCCACCCAATCCCCCTTACAGAGAAGCTACAAGGCTTCCCCCAGGGATGGGGGAAAGCCTGGCTGGCTTGTCTCCCTCCCCCAAGTTGATGGCTATCGGTTTGGCATTGGCAGCAGCAAGGCATATAGCTTCTTCAATGATTCGCTAGAGGCCTCTGACTTTAGCGCTGCCCAGAATCTGCTTGATCTCTATACCGAGCATGCCTTCTCCAAAGGCCTCGTCACCACACGTGAAGGCAGTGTCAGCAGTATGGACAATGTCCTTTACCAGGCCCAACGGGGGCTTCTGGAAGGCTTTTCCATCGTAGACCGTTATTACGACAAAACAGATACCACCTACTGGAGCCTTGCCTCCATCATAGAAAAAGGAGCTACAACATGAATATGAGACGTCTCGCC
>CAYMRN010000128.1:0-5433 GCA_964392855.1 uncultured Sphaerochaeta sp. | reverse complement strand
GACCGCAAGAAGACCTTCACCGATCGCGACCTCATCGCCCTGGTGCTCTCCACCAGGGCGATGAGGTCGCGATCGGTGATGGTCTTCTTGCGGTCGGCAAGGTTTTTGAACTCACCGAAGAGTCGTAGGACTTCGTCCTTTCCAAGGGCGTATCCCAGATCGACCAGACGCTTTTCAAATGCGTGCTGGCCGCTGTGCTTGCCAAGGACCAGACTGGTGGTAAGCACACCCACACTCTCTGGGGTCATGATCTCATATGTGAGGCTGTTGGCCATCATGCCATGCTGGTGGATGCCACTCTCATGGGCGAAGGCGTTGGCCCCCACTATCGCCTTGGAGGGGTTCATCTTCACCCCGGTAATGGAGGTAAGCACCCTCGCTGAGCGATAGATCTCCTCACTCTTGATGGCAGTGGTGAAGTTGTACTCATCGCCCCGCGTCCTGATGGCCATAGCCACCTCTTCAAGGGCGGCATTTCCAGCTCGCTCGCCAATGCCACAGAGGGTGCACTCAGCTTGGCGTGCCCCTGCCTGCAGCCCTGCCAAGGTGTTGGCAACGGCAAGGCCCAGGTCGTTGTGACAGTGCACGGCGAGGATCGCCTTGTCCACGTTGGGCACGCGGTTCATGACAGAACCCACCATCATCTTCATATCTTCTGGTGTCGCGTAGCCTACGGTGTCAGGGAGGTTGACCACCTGTGCCCCTGCAGCTATGACGGCCTCGACGACCTTGCACAGGTAGTCGAGGTCGGTGCGCGTAGCATCTTCCAAGGAGAACTCCACCTCGCCACAGAGGTTGCGCGCATACCTGACCATTGCGACAGCCTTTTCCAAGGCTTGCTCGCGGTTCAGTTTCAGCTTGAACTCCAAGTGCAGGTCACTGGTGGCAAGGAAGGTGTGGATCCTAGGCCTTTTGGCCTCCTTCACAGCCTCCCATGCCGCATCGATATCCTTGGTCAATGCGCGTGACAGGGAGGCTACGGTCACCTCCTTCACAGCCCGGCTTATGGCCTGCACACTGGTAAAATCCCCGGGGGACGCTATGGCAAAGCCCGCCTCAAGGATGTCCACACCCAAAGACTCCAACTGATGGGCCATACGAATTTTCTCGTCAAGGTTCATGCTGTAGCCAGGTGCCTGCTCGCCATCTCTCAAAGTGGTGTCGAAAATGTAAATTCTCTCTTTTCCCATACTGTCCTTCCCAGATTTTTCTCGTGTTATTTCTTCAGCCAGCTCATCAGGGAGCGCAACTTAGCTCCGGTCTTCTCCAGAAGGCTTTCGCTCTCAATGCGCTTCTTGGCATTGAAGTAAGGCCTTTTCACCTGGTTCTCCAACAGCCAATTACGGGCAAAGGTCCCTTCCTGGATGTCTTTGAGGATATCCTTCATGGCCTTGCGGGTATCGTCTGTGATGATCTTGTCCTGAGTTATGTAGTCGCCATACTCTGCAGTATCGCTGATGGAGTAACGCATGTAGGAGAGTCCGCCCTGGTTGATCATGTCGACGATGAGCTTCATCTCGTGACAGCACTCAAAGTACGCCATCTCCGGCTGGTAGCCAGCTTCCACCAAGGTGTCGAATCCGGCCTTGATAAGGGCGGTCACACCGCCACAGAGGACAGCCTGCTCACCGAAGAGGTCGGTTTCGGTCTCTTCCTTGAAGCTGGTCTCAAAGATGCCTGCCCTACCGGCTCCGAGGCCTTTGGCATAGGCAAGTGCGATATCCTTGGAGTCTCCGCTTGGGTCCTGGTGGATGGCGATCAGGGAGGGAACTCCCTTGCCCTCCTGGAACTGGGTGCGCACGGTGTGCCCAGGTCCCTTGGGGGCGATCATGATGACGTTCACATCAGATGGTGGTTTAATCTGGCCAAAATGGATATTGAAGCCGTGTGCAAAGGCAAGGTACTTGCCCTTGCTGAGGCTCGCTTCGATGTTTTCGTGGTAGATCTTCCCCTGCAGCTCATCAGGAAGGAGCATCATGATCACGTTGGCCATCTTAGTGGCCTCTTCTACAGTGGTGACCTCTAGGCCTGCCTCCTGGGCAATCTTCCAGCTCTTCGAGCCCTTGTAGAGGCCGACGACCACATCGACACCACTTTCATGCAAGTTCAGCGCATGGGCATGGCCCTGGCTGCCGTAGCCGATAATGGCGACTTTCTTACCATCGAGCTTTGATAGATCAGCTTCTGAATCATAATACATTGTACTCATTGAATCCTATCCTCCGGCCACAAGGCCTTATTGTTTGAAACGCTGTTTTGGCGTTATGTTCTAGTTTTCGTCTTCACTGAAGCTGATGGAGCTCAAAGGCCTTGCCCCACGCTCGAGGGCTGTGATGCCTGTGCGCGACATCTCCACAATCCCGTAGGGACTGA
Organism: uncultured Sphaerochaeta sp.; assembly: GCA_964392855.1. Lineage (GTDB taxonomy): Bacteria > Spirochaetota > Spirochaetia > Sphaerochaetales > Sphaerochaetaceae > Sphaerochaeta. Next base: position 3,060 of record CAYMRN010000128.1, on the reverse strand, counting down.
GCAGGTCGTAGAAGCTCTGGATCTTATCCAAGCTCCCTGTCATCTCGAGGGTCACCGTGCTGGCGGTGACATCGATGATCTTCGCCTTGAATATCTGTCCGAGCTCGACGATCTCTGTCCTGGTCGATGCTGTGGTAGTGACCTTGACCATGACCAGTTCCCTCTGGATGGAACGGGTCTGCGTCATCTCATAGACCCTTTTCACATCGATGAGCTTGCCCACCTGCTTCTTGATCTGTTCCACAATCTCGCGGTCTCCGCTTATGACAATGGTGATGCGGCTGAATGCAATGTTCTCAGTCTCTCCTACCGAGAGGCTGTCGATGTTATAGCCACGGCGGCTGAAAAGCGAGACGACGCGCATCAAAACACCGGGTTGGTTGTTTACCAGGATGGCTAGGGTGTACCGTTTCTCTCTGTTTTTCATGCTTTCTGGCTCCTTTTTTCCTATGCTATGGGTGTAAGATATGGTTCCCCTGCATGAGGGGAATTCTTCCACGGACCTAACAGATATGCTCTGTCGCCGTGGTTAGAGAATAATTAGGCTAAGTACGATTAGAAGGGAGATGAGGAGGAGGATTGTATTGCCGGTCAGAGTTCTGCGCACCTGTGTTACAGAAGCTTGTGCGCACACATAGGATACAGAATGCATTGTTCTGTCTGATTCTTCTGTATGGTGACTTACCTGTCTTGCAAACCCTTTCACAATACACTCCTCAAAATTGGCTGAAAAGCCTTGTAAAGGTTGTAACTCGCTTTTCCTGTTTGTGTCAACCCTCAAAGAAAAAAACTCAACATCAATATGCATTAACAGTATGTTTATGCAGTAAAAATACGATACATACCTATTATATTGCACGCCCCCTGCTTTGACGCTACACTGCATACATGAACGAAACGAGCTGGAAATTTGGAAAAAAAACCCTTTTTGGCAGGCTGCTACTCTATTTCATTATTGTACTGGCTCTCCCCCTTGGTATTTTTGCCTCATACTATACCCTCTCAGGAGGACGTAACCAGGCGCGTTATCTGCAGCGACAGGCCATGGACAACATCAATTTGGATTCAGAGCGCTTGGCCGAGACCCTGGAGGAGTATCGGCACAAGGCATACACCATCTCAACTGATGAGATGGTCATCAACATCCTCAAGGAGGATGTGCTAGACGCTAACTCAAGCGCATCAAGGGAGCTGTACGAGTTTCTCTTTGGTGTCATGAAGGGGGATACCTACCTTGCCAGTGCACACTTGGTAAGCAACTCAGGCAAGGTGAGGATATCGACCCATGAATTTCCAGAGGTGTTTGACCTTCGCTATCAGGGAAACGAGTGGGAGATGAACAACATCATCAGCCAGAACGTGAATGTTTCCCAGACAGCCTCCCTTATCAGCATCAGGGGGCATAGGACTGCTGAGAATGGAAGGCAGGTGCTGGTCTCCATTCTCAGGAAAATCTACGACAAGGAGAGGACCAATCTTGGCTACCTGGTTGTGGAAATCTATGCAGATGCTTTGACAAGCATCATCAATGCGGAGAAGGTGCTCGGTGAGGAGCTCCTGATCGACTCCATTAACTTTTACGCCTCTTCACTGATACACCCGGAAAAATTCGGCTCGTTCAAACTCTTTCCTGAACTCTCAAGCCTGAAAGGAGACCTGACCAATAGGGTGTTCCAGGATGGGACATCCATCTTTGCCACCTCCTCGATCGCAGGGACCTCCCTTGTTTTGGCAGGCATCATCAGTTCGGTCCCCTTCCAGGAGAACCTGAACCAGTGGCTTTGGGCATTCGCCCTGATGATGAGCTTAGGGACCATCATGGCCATCATCCTCTCCTTGCTCTTCAGCCGCTCCATTGCAAAACCCATCAGAAACCTTGCCTCTTCCATGGGAGAGGTGGAAAAGGGAAACCTGACTACAAAGAAGGAGTATTCCAAGATTGAGGAGTTCGCCAAGCTGGACCACTCCTTCAACGTCATGGTCAAACAGATCAGCAGCCTGTTGGACCTGACGCGCGAAGAGCAGCAAAAGGTGGCTGAAGCGGAACGCAAAGCCCTTGAGAGCCAGATGAACCCCCACTTCCTGTTCAACACACTCAATACCATAAAGGCATTGGCAAGGATGCACGGCGAGGATCAGATCTACACCATCACCATACAGCTGGGTAAGCTTCTGCGTTCCACCATAGACAACCATGAGAGCGAGTGTACGCTCAAGGAGAGCATGGCCCTGATCGACTCGTACCTGACCATCCAGAAGATCCGATTTGGGGACAAGCTGCACGTCACTACCGAGCTAGACCCCTCCTGTGAAATGGTGAAGACCCCCAAGCTGATAATTCAACCACTGGTTGAGAACTCCATCATCCATGGGCTGGAACCAAAGGCAGGGGACTGGAACATAGAGGTCCTGGTCCAGGAGCGGAACGGGATGATTTATCTCACCGTCAGGGACAACGGGGTGGGTTTTCCCCCGGGAACGCTTCCAGAGGACCTCAATGACCTTGCAAACTCAACCCACGTTGGTGTATATAATGTATATAGGCGTCTTGCCCTCAAGTATGGAAATAGGATGAGCTTCTCTATCGTATCCAAGGAGATGGAGGGTACGGTGGTATCAATCTCGTTCCCAAGAGGCGAAGATGAGACAAAAGGGAGTACCGTATGAGTTACACTGTAGTTTTTGTTGAAGATGAAAAGATTGTAAGGGATGAGATAGTCTCATCCATACGGTGGAAGCTGCTCGGCCTCGTCCTGGTGGGGACCGCCAGCGATGGGCTTGAGGGAGAGAGGCTCATCAAGGAGCTGGAACCTGATATCGTAATCACTGACATCAGGCTTCCCGGCCTTGACGGGCTTGACATGCTCTCACGCTGTCCGGTGAACCATGCCATCATCCTAAGCGGTCACTCGGACTTCAACTACATGAAGAAGGCGATCAGGCTAGGGGTATTTGACTATCTGCTCAAGCCTGTGGACGATGAGGAGCTTGAAGAGACGCTTGCCAACCTGGTCAAGAAGATCGAGGAAGAGGACCGGGATTTTGAGCAGATGAAGCGAG
>CAYMRN010000127.1:0-5448 GCA_964392855.1 uncultured Sphaerochaeta sp. | reverse complement strand
GGCTTAAGGACGAACTTGAGGACCTCTCCCTAAAGATACTCAAGCCAGACACCTTCCAGTACATCCAAGACTACCTGCTGAGCAAAAAGGGCGAGCAGACAGCATACCTGAACCGTATAGAAAAGAGCATCTACCGTGCCTGCGGAGATGCGAATCTCAGTGATGTCATCGTGACCAGCCGGGCCAAGCACACCTACTCTGTCTATATGAAGATGAAAAAGAGGAAAAAGGAGATCGACGAGATCTTCGATATCCTAGGGGTAAGGATCCTATGCAACACCATTACCGAGTGCTACACCATCCTCGGAGTGATCCACCGCCTCTGGCCCCCCATAGAAGGGCGTTTCAAGGACTATATCGCCATGCCCAAGGCCAACAACTACCAGAGCCTGCACACAACTGTCATGGCCCTCGACGGCAAGCTGATGGAGATCCAGATCCGCACCAAGGAGATGCATTTCACCGCTGAGTACGGGGTGGCTGCCCACTGGACTTACAAATCGGAGACCGGCAGTGAAAGCGGCACCTGGTCGAAGATGGACAACGACCAGTTCTCCAAGATCATAAGCAAGCTGAAGACCTGGTCCAACGAGATAGAGACCAGCGAGTCCTATATGGAGGATATCAAAGGTGAGCTGCTCAAGGATACCATCTACGTATTCACCCCCCAAGGGCATATCGTAGAGCTCCCCAAGAACGCCACACCCCTGGACTTTGCCTACCAGATCCACACCGAGGTCGGTAACCATACCACAGGGGCAAAGGCCGATGGTTCGATCATAGCGCTCAATACACCGCTGAAGAATACCCAGGTGATAGAGATTCTCACCTCCCCCAATGCGAGGCCCCGTGTACAGTGGCTGAGGTATGTGCAGACAAGCAGTGCAAGGAAGAAGATCAAGGCATGGCTGAACAAGTATGATGAGAACATCCTCATAGACAAGGACATCATAGCCAAGCGCAAGATATCAGAGGCCCAGGCAAAAGTTGAGCAACCACAGATCACCCCACCCCCCCTTGATGGAGAGATCGTCCGCCAGGTGTCAGACCCGTCACGGATGAAGTTTGTCGTCGGTGACGAGAAGAACATGATGATAAACATAGCCCAGTGCTGTTCACCGGTCAGAGGAGATGACATCGTAGGATACATCAGCCGCGGAAGGGGAATCATCGTCCACAAGAAAGGTTGCCCCAACCTCAAGAATATGAGTGAGATCGTTGACCGCTCGATAGATGTCGAGTGGGAGACATCGTCTCCCAAGCTTACCAAACGTTTCAGCGTCTCAAGCAAACGCACCTACGACCTGTTTGGTGAGATCGAGGGTACGCTACGGAAGCACAAAGGGCACCTCATAGAGGGACGGCTGCATGATGATGAGGAAGGAAAACTGATGGGGACCTTTACGATGGAGGTCCAGCATGAGGATGACTTCAAGAAAATCATAAAGAACCTGAAGACCATCCCCTCGATAAACTCCATAAGCGAGATCAAGTGATTACTCACCTATGACTCTGAGAACCTCTGGCAATAACTGCTTCTTGCGAGAAAGCACACCAGGGAGACTAAAGGTGTTCTCAGCCTCCCGCACATAGGCAAGCTTTTTCTCATAGCCATGCATCGGTGTCACAAGGAGCACACTCTGCTCTTTTACCACATCGGTTATCAGGAACATAGCCCATGAGAGGGAATAGGCCCGCTTGAGCTGCTCAAGCTCCAAAAGATACTCCTTGCGATACTCCTCCAAGTCGGTGAGGGTTGTCACTTCAACCTGCCCAATGCCAAATCTGAGGCCAAACTCCTCATACTGCTTAAAATCTGATTCCAGCATCTTGCGAGGGTCTTCATTGGCTAGCGTAGCACCACTGGCGAACATCCTCTCGCCAAAACCCCTCATATCTGGAATGTTCGCTATCTCACAGAGATCCTGCACTGCAGTGAAGTCCTCAAAGGTTGTGGTAGGGCTCTTGAGCATGATGGTGTCACTGACGATGCCACTGAGCATCACCTTGGCAAGCGTCTCGTCTATTGCAACCTCATTGCGGACAAACAGGTTATATATGATGGTACAGGTTGACCCCAAGGGTTCGCATCGGATGTAGATCGGCGAGCGCGTCTTCGCAGCCCCAAGGCGGTGATGATCGATAATCTCAACGACCTCTGCCTCCTCAATGCCCGGAACACTCTGCTCAGGTTCATTGTGGTCCACCATGATCAGCTTGATCTTGGGCTTTTCCAAAAAACACCTTCTGGTCACAAAGCCGATCCACTCTTCCCCTGCAAAGACGGGAAGACCGCGGAACTCGCTGTCAGCAAGAATTGTCTTGGCCTCATCAAAGAGCGTATCATCCTGAATAATGGGAGGGTCACTTCGAATCAGTTCGGTGACCGGGATGGTAAGGCGAAGCAGACGTAGAGTCTCCGCTGTATCCTCTTCACTGATGAACACAGTCCCCCTGTAGGAAGAAAAATCCACATCAGAGGTAAGGCCATGTTCCAATCCGGTCAGAATGATGGCAGGAATCTGCATTTTGATCGCTTTTCTGATATGGTCTTCCCTGTCTCCTACTACCAATATCGGCTTTTGGTCGACAAGTGCTTCCATATGCTTGCAAAAGATCGTAAAGCGCATGGCTCCAACGACGATAGGGGCATCAAAAGAAGTGGCTTCACCTCTTTTGATAAACTTGCCCCTGAGCACCTTGGGAAAGTTTTCAGGGACGAAGTGGTAGACAGGACGGCTTCCGCTGTTTTCGCGCAATACAAAACTGCTCACCTCATCGACGCTGAGCAACCCCCTGTAGGCTTCCCCTTCCATAATGGGTATGACCGAACTCTGGTTAGCCTTGCCATAATAGGAGACAAGATTATACACCGGGTCTGTCGTCTGCAAGACAGTTTTTGCTACTCGCGTCACACTGGAGACACGAGCGCGCACATCCTTGATGAATGCAGGAGCCTGAACACCCAAACGATTGAACTGAGCTTTGGTCGTATCGTTAAGATTTCCACACCGTACAGGGATATAGGTGTTTGTTGGATCGAGCTTGTTCTTCAGGTAAGCATAACTGTAAGCTGCACATACACTATCCATATCCGGGTTTCGATGACCGCTAATTAGTATTTCCGCCACTGGTTAGTTCCTTTGTTGAGGTTATTCTACCGCAGTTATGACCCTTGGGCAACACACCTTTTGTGGTAGCTAAAAAAACCCAAATACTGTATCCTCCAAAAAGGAGGAATATATGGCTAATGTAGTGCTTGCTAATGACCACGGAGCGGTGGAATTGGCTGAAACTTTTGTAAAACACCTCACTGAAAGAGGATACACCGTCAATCATCTCGGAGTCACAACCAGCGACTCTGTAGACTATCCTGACATGGCAGAACTGGGTTGCAAAGAGTTCAAAAAGGGCGGTTACGTCTTTGGAGTGCTCTTGTGCGGGACCGGTATCGGCATATCCATCAGTGCGAACAAGATAGAAGGGATACGTTGTGCCCTACCCCAGAACGGCTATGCCGCAGCAATGGCCAGAAAGCACAATGATGTCAACTTCATTGCATTTGGAGGAAGGATTGAATACTGTGAAGATCCCATCTCGATTCTCGATGCCTATATCGACGCTACCTTCGAAGGGGACCGTCACCAGAGACGAGTTGACAAGATAATGGCCCTAGAGGGTCGGTCCTAGAGATAGTCCCGATAGGTACCCACCACGTAGAAGTCGTACTTTACCAAATCGAAGAGCACACTTACTTGCGTTGTAATGAAGTTGTATGCGAGCGACACGGTAAAGGCGCGCTCGCGCTTTGCTGAGATGGGGTTGCCCACCACTAGGGGGGTCAAGCTTACAAGGATATGGGTAGGCATGAGGTAATCACCCGGAAAGTAGTCTGAAAACAACAGGCCGGCTCCAAGAAGGGTGTTTACCCCAAGCCCAGCCACCTTTGTTCCTGTGGACCTCTGCCCAAGCAGGGATTTCTGCAAGAGGACGGAGACCGTGGTATCCCCAAAGAGGTGTGGTACAAGGGCACTGTTTGCCTGTACGTCCAGCTCCCACTCATCGCTGATGCCCAAGCTCACACCCCAAGCCATTTTGAGCTTGCTCGAATCATATGAGCCATCACCCCAATGGGCTGATGTTCCCAACGTTATGCCAAGGTCAAAGGTCCCTGCAACAAGGATAGCTTGAAAGGCCAGCAGGCCAACCAGCATCATACATGCTTTTCTCATTCCAACCTACTTGAATATATATGTGTAGCGCACCAGGTTTATGCCCCAGTTGTCCACCGTGCGTGTCTCTAGGTCCAGTGCGACATAGAAGGCGAAAAATTCATACCAAAAATCCTTCTGGCTTAGCTTGAACGGACTGAAGCCCACACTCATCAGGTGGGATGATCCTTGTGTATCAAAATGATAGGCAAACGAAATGGCCGGGTCATAGGCAATGATGTTGTTTGCAAAGAAATTGAACGGGTGGTCGATGATCCTGAAAAGATCAAGGGAGATACCCAATTCCAGATACGGGAAGACCAGCGACCGGGACATGTCACTGCCCATAGCACCCTTCAGTTGCAAGGATGGATTGCCTACAGGCAACAGCCACGGCTGATAGACGAACGATAGCTCGACCCCACTTGAGGAGGCCCCCTCGTCAAGGACCACCCTCTGGCCATACATGCCTAGCCCATAGCCAAAACTTTTGGAAGAGAGGGGAAAGAGGAGCAACAACAACACAAAGGCAAGGAGTATAGTTCTTTTCATGCTAGCCTCCTATTATCCCAAAGGCATAGCGGGGCCAGCTGTCAAGACGTCGCCACGACTCAGCCTGTTCCTCTGTTATAGGCAAGGAGTCATCATAGATGGAGGCAAAATGCTCTTCCATCTCCTTGGCCAAGGCAGGGCTGTCTATTACCAGGGATATCTCATAGGCAAGGGTAAAGGAGCGATAGTTCAGGTTGGTGGACCCAACAACGACATACCTGCTGTCTACTATCATCAGTTTCTCATGCAGGAGCCTCTTACTCTTTATACTCTCTTTTTCCAGACGAAGATCGATGTTCATCGACAAGAGGTCCTTGGCCATATACTCAATGCCCTTTCGGTTGGAAACACGGGAATCAAACGGGATCACCATCTGCACATCCACCCCTCGCTCTGCTGTCTGACGGAATACGGAGAGCAGGTGCTGGTCAAAGAACGGCAGGAACGGCAGAGCCTTCACACTTACCTCTGCCTCTGCAAGCAGCGATCCAAACATGCCTGCAAGCTTGTCCGACAGGGGGTACTGATCGGCATACCAAGCAGTATACTGCTGCTCACCCTTGCCAAAATCCGGATCAAAGGAGAAGTCCTCACGGCGCACAGTATCCCAAGTCTGCTGGTTCCACCAGTGGACAAATCCATCCAACATCACCTCACACAACTCAGGCGAGGCGAACTCATACAT
>CAYMRN010000126.1:0-5470 GCA_964392855.1 uncultured Sphaerochaeta sp. | reverse complement strand
CCGCTCCTTTTGGGACTTCATCATGTCCCCTGATAGTCAGGAAGAGCTCTCCAGACAGCTCGATAGGGTCTTTGGCCTGGATGAGCTTGGAGATTTGCGATCGGACAGCACCTTGCGAAGAATCCATTTCGACTGGATTGATGCCGGGGAGAAGACCCAACGCACCGTAGCCCGTCTCTCGGCCCAACTGCGCCGCTTTCTCGATGACCGTGTTTTCCTTGAGAATCGCCGGATAACTGAGATACTGGATGCCATTGAGAAGAATGCTATTCTGGTCAGGGATCATGCCCTTGCCTCGGACTGGATGGATATAGAGGACTCAAGTGTCCATATCAACCTCCCCATGGAAAAACCCCTCTACTCACCACCACCGGTCCAAGAGTTGGTATCGATGATAGAGATCGAAGAGGAACAGGATATTGATACCTCTGGGCTCTTCAATCTTGTCTACATCGATAGGGAGCGACTGCATAGGACCATTGAGCATGCTTTGGAGGATAGGACTCAGATTCGCCTTGATGAGCTGTTGGAACAGAACCCGCTTGAGCAGGGGCTTGCAGAGTTGCTCACCTACCTGCACATAGCTGAGGAGGAGCCCTTTGCATCCGTATCGGAGGATATAAAGGATTCTATACACTGGAGTGGGAGCGGTGATAGGGTTCGTAAAGCACGGTTTCCGAGGGTAATCTTCACACGAAGGAGCGCGCATGGATCATCATGATGATCAGAATATCTCAGAGGTGGTCATCCATCTGATGAGGGGAATCCTGTATAAGGAAGAGAAGCCGAGAGTCTGGCAGGTCATGGAACACCTGGAGGGTGCTGTGAGGGACTATCTCTCTGTCATCAACCTCGACCTGGAAATATATGACAGCGATGGGTTTGCCTATCTTCTGAGTAAAGAGCAGGAGGAGGGGGACCCCTCCCTGCCACGTATCATGGCAAGAAGGCCACTCTCCTATCCTGTAAGCCTTATCCTGGCCATACTGCGGAGGAAACTCACTGAGCATGACACCTACTCAAGTGAACCCCGGCTCATCATCCAAGTCGATGAGTTCACCGATATGGTATCTGCCTTCTTCCCGACCTCCAACAACGAAGTGAGGGTCCTCAGGCGTATGGATGCTCACCTACAGCGTATCCATGATCTGGGTTTCATCAGATTCCTGGATGCCAAGAAGGAGAAGTTTGAAGTGAAGAGGATCCTCAAGGCCTATATCGATGCCCAATGGTTGCATGATTTCAACGAAAAGCTCGAGGAGTATCTGGCTCACGGGTCAGATGCCGATGAAAGGGGAGATTCTGATGCTTGATGGGTTTTTTGAATTTGGCGAGGACGACAGCTTGGCAGGTTTCAGACTTTCTGAGGTCCAGGTATATAATTGGGGGACCTTTCACAACAAGGTGGTCACATTGACACTGGATGGGAAGAACTGCCTCCTTACCGGTGATATAGGCTCAGGGAAATCAACGCTGGTCGATGCCATCACGACGCTGCTTGTCCCGTCTCATCGGGTAGCCTATAACAAAGCCGCTGGTGCAGACTTCAAGGAACGTTCCTTGCGGTCCTACGTCATGGGCTACTACAAGTCAGAGCGCAGCGAAGGTGGATATACCACCAAGCCTGTACCGCTGAGGGAGGCAGGGACCACACACTCTGTTATCCTTGGAATCTTCTATAACGAAGTGCTGGGCCAAACAGTCAGCCTGGCGCAGGTCTTCCTCCAGAAAGATTCCTCCGGGCAGCCGGATAGGTTTTTCATTGTCTCTGACAGGCTCCTCTCCATCCAAGAGGATTTTTCTGATTTTGGCAAGGACCTATCAGCTCTCAAAAGGCGTCTCAAGAAAGAGGATGCCATTGAGATCTTTACCAGTTTTCCTGACTATGGGGCAGCCTTCCGCAGGCGCTTTGGGTTAAAAAATGAACAGGCCTTGGATCTCTTCCATCAGACGGTATCCCTAAAGACGGTGGGAAACCTTACCTCCTTCGTCCAGGACCATATGCTGGAACCTTTCGATGCCATCACCCCCATAGGCAACCTGATACATCACTTTGAGGATTTGGATAGGGCGCATAATGCTATCCTACGGGCCAAGAAACAGATACAGGTACTCTCGCCACTTGTTGCCAATCTTGATCGCCATCAGGAAGTTGAGCAGGAAGTGAGTGATAAGGTTGAGGTGCGTGACGAGCTTAAGTACTACTTCGCTGAGTACAAGAGGTCTCTCTTGACTCAGCGCCTCGATAAGCAGCTTGAGCTGCAGCGCAGACAGAATCATCTGCTCGAGAGCTCCAACAGTCGCCTTGCATCCCTACAGCATGATCGTGATGAGATAACCCAATCCATCGCTTCCAAGGGCGGGGGCCGTCTTGAGCTTCTGTACAGCAAGAAGGATAGTCTGGAGAAGGAGAAAAGCTCCAGGGTGCGAAGGGCTGAAGAGTATGGGGCAGTTGCCAAAAGGGTTGGCCTATCTCCCCTAATGGGTCTTGAGCAGTTCATTGACAACCAGGCGGCCTCTCGTGAACGTATGCTATCAGTTATTGGGCAGCGCAACGAGATCGAGAGTGCCAAATCAGAGCTTGATTACAAGATTCGTACCCAGAGGGAGGAACAAGCGGCCCTTGTGGAAGAGATAGTCTCCCTCAAAGGCAGAAAAAGCAACATTGACGGGCGGCAGATTGAGATCAGGCGACAGCTCTGCTCAGCCCTTTCCCTAGAGGAATCCTCTCTGCCATTCATCGGAGAGCTCCTGGCTGTGGTGCCACAGCAGGTAGAGTGGGAAGGCTCTATAGAACGGGTTCTGCGGTCGTTTGCCCTGACGCTATTGATTCCCGACTCCCTGTACAAAGAGATTACGCAATGGGTGGACTCGACCCACCTTAGGGGAAGGCTTGTCTATTATCGGGTGCATGACAGCGAACAAAGACAAGCTCGAGAGGTGCTTTCTGGCTCGATCATCCATAAGCTCATCATCAAGCAGGAGAGCGCCTACTCATCATGGCTTGAGAAGGAGCTTTCGCATAGGTATGGCGATCTCATTTGCTGTGAGAACCTGGAGCAGTTTAGGCGCGTCAGCAGGGGCCTGACCCGCTCAGGACAGGTCAAAGGGAGTCCCATCCACCATGAAAAGGATGACCGGTTCGCCATATCGGACAGAAGACGGTATGTGCTGGGCTGGGTAAATACCTCCAAAATAGCTGAGCTTGAGCGGTTGAAGGGCCAAAAGGATCTTGCGATTCAGGACCTTGATTCCAAACTTTCGGGGATAAGGGATGAGCAGGACCTTCTTGAGCAGCAGATCCATGACCTCAAGCAATTGATGAACTATGCCTACTATGAGGAGCTCGACTGGAAGACCCTTGCCGAGAGGATAGAGGAGGTGAACTCTGAGATAGAGTCAGAGAGACACCTGCTTGCAAGCCACTCTGATATCCTGGAAAACCTCCAGGAAAAGCTACTCCAGATCAATAAGAAGCTTGCAAGTGAGGGTGAGCAACATGCTGAGCTACTGATCGCGATAGGCAAGATTGAGAGCACTGTAGAGAATATTCGTGAGCAGTTGGGCAGTGTGGAACAGCTCCTTCAGGAAAAGCCCAAACCCATTGAGAAGATATGTGCACATGTTGGCCCCTTGGTCCCAACCTACCTTGGACAAAAGAGACTCTCGCTTGAGAACTGTGATGTCCAAGAGCGTTCCTTCCGAGAAAAGATACAGTCTGAGATAGATGCTGCCAAAAGACGGCTTGAGAGACTGCGTGACTCCATCATCTCAGTGATGGGGGATTTTAATCGGGAGTACCCCACTGAGACCCGCGAGATGGACCCATCGATCGAGTCGGAAAAAGAGTACCGTAGGATTTTGGAAGAGCTGGTCAGCGAAAACCTCCCGGAGTTCGAAGAGCAGTTCAAGATCCTGCTCAATGAGAATACAATCCGAGAAATTGCCGGTTTCCATGCCCGACTCAACAAGGAGTACCAACAGATCAAGGAGCGTGTTGATCAGATCAACAAATCCCTCCATGGGATCGACTACAATAAGGACCGCTATATACTTCTTGAGGCGATGAACACCAATGATGTGGAGATCCGCACCTTCAGGCAAGAGCTCAAGTCCTGTATCGAAGGCTCTTTGGGAGGGCAGTATGACCAGCAGTACAGCGAGGCAAAGTTCCTCCAGGTAAAAAGCCTGATAAACCGTTTCAAGGGACGCGAAGGGTACTCGGACATAGATAAGCGGTGGAAGGAGAAGGTCACTGATGTGAGGAACTGGTTTGCCTTTGCAGCTTCAGAGAGGTGGCGCGAGGATGATGCTGAGTACGAGCATTATACGGACTCGGGGGGTAAGTCCGGGGGACAGAAGGAGAAGCTGGCCTATACCGTCCTTGCGGCTTCCTTAGCCTACCAGTTCGGTCTTGAGTGGGGGGAGGTCCGTTCACGCTCCTTCCGATTTGTCGTCATTGATGAGGCATTTGGCAGGGGCTCCGATGAATCGGCACACTATGGCCTGGACCTTTTCAAGCGACTCAACTTGCAGCTGCTGATCGTCACTCCGCTGCAGAAGATCCATATCATCGAACCGTATGTATCGTCTGTGGGCTTTGTGCACAACCCAGCGGGAAAGGAGTCCCTTCTGCGTACCCTCACCATTGAGGAGTATATGCAGGAGAAGGAGAGGCATAGCAGATGATAACCCCACAGGAAGTGTACAAGGACCTACTGGCCAAGTGGGAACGTGGATTCTTCTACAAAATGCATGCGACTTGTTTCCCTTATGAACATAGGCTTCCCTCAATCTCCTCAAAGCAAATGACTGAGCAGTTTGGTGCCGTGGATAGTTGGATCAGGCGTTTTTCAGACCACGCCAAGCTTTCCCCGTTTCTCAGGTATACTGAGGTCAACCATCGTCTTTTCGGAAGGAACAACATTCCCACGTCTCTCTTCTTTGAAGGACCTCACGATCTTGCTGGCTTGCTCGGCAAGAGAGGCGAATGGGAGACCTTCGTCAGGGTGACAGATCTTGTAGCTGAGTGGGATGACCGGCTTTTTGCTTGGGCTATGCGCTATCCTATCAGGCTCCTTGAGGTCGCTTCAGACCTTGATAGGCTCCTGCTCCTATGGAAATGGATGGTGGACCATCCGAGGCCTGGGATATATCTGCGGCAGATAGACCTGCCAGGGATCGATACCAAGTTTACTGAGAAGCATATGGGACTTCTCTCCCAATGGCTTGATCTTACCTTGGAAGAGGATATGATCGATGATTCCTATAGGGGTATCTCACAGTTCGCTAGAAGATATGGGTTTTTGGGTAAACCGGAACTTGTCAGATTCAGACTTCTGGATCCCAAGCTGAGCTATAGGGGGTGTGATGACCTCTCCATCCCTTCCACGCAGTTCTGTGAGCTGTTCCAAGCAGAAGAGGCCTTACCTATAGAACGGGTCTTCGTCATCGAAAATGACATCTGTGC
>CAYMRN010000125.1:0-5482 GCA_964392855.1 uncultured Sphaerochaeta sp. | reverse complement strand
ATGATAGGTATTCTTGTCAATGATTGTGATCTCAACCGCATCATTTTTCTTGTATTTCTTACTTAAAACCTTAGCCGCCTCAATGCCGCCATATCCACCCCCGAGAATAGCAATTCTCGTTTTACCCATGGAAACCCCTTCTTTTTTGTCAATATCTATCAATAAGATAGTGTATGTATTTATCCTAATTTCAATTTTTTTGCTTTAATCCATATCGAAATAGTAGATTTAATTTTTTTTACCTCCGTTTTATCTGATTAAGATATAAATAAATATTCCCCCAAGCAAAAAAATTATTTTACTCCTTATATCCTACCACAGGTCCGGTATAAAGCACAGGAAAATTGTATTAACAGCTACAATGGCTAGGAATATAGGGTTTTCCAGTTGTCTTGGTTTGCTCAACCCTACTATACGAAAGTGAACTCACAATGGTACTTGTGAAAGTACACATGCTGCACGTTTCGTTTTATCCCTACAAAACGCTACCCGGCTCCTTTGGTGTCGTAAGGTCTGAGAGACCTGAGGACAGAAAGTCCTGGAAGATACTTGCCATTAGCAAGTAATTGCATTATATTCTCCTACGAGCACAGAGGAGAACATGATGAAAGATCTTTTGATAATAGGCGGAGTAGCAGCAGGAGCTACTGCAGCTGCCAGGGCCCGTAGAATTGACAATGAAGTGAATATCACCTTACTTGAGGCAGGAGCGGATGTATCCTTTGCCAACTGTGGGTTACCGTATTATATAGGTAGAGACATTGCATACCGATCATCGCTGATCTTAGCGAGTGAAGAGACCTTTGATGAGCAATACCGGGTCAAAGTACATACGAATACAGAGGCACTTGCAATTGATCGTGCAAATAAGCAGGTGAAGGCACGCAACACACAGACAGGGAAAGAACAACTTTTCTCCTATGACTCACTAATCCTTGCCCAAGGAGGGAAACCTGTAGTACCCCCACTTCCAGGGGTTGATAAGGACCATGTCTTTCAACTGTGGACTTTAGCTGACATGGATAGGATAGATACCTTCATCACTGAGCAGGAGCCCAAGAAAGGGGTTGTTGTCGGTGGAGGTTTCATAGGCTTGGAGATGGTTGAAGCTTTGACCAAGCGAGGAATAGAGGTCACGTTAGTTGAGATGGCTGAGCAAGTGATGCCCAATCTGGAAGGGGAGTTTGCAGGATTTATCACCAAGGAGCTCCAGGACTATGGGGTCCAGCTCAAACTGGGCAGGTCAGTGCAAGCAATTGAAGACGATCGAGTGATGTTGAACGACGGCACTGCTGTTGATACGGATTTTGTGCTGCTATCAGTAGGGGTACGTCCTACCTTGGCCTTGGCAAAAGATGCAGGCCTTGAGATGGGAGCTTTGGGAGGTCTGCATGTTGATGCATCCTTGCGTACCAGCGATCCCTCCATTTTTGCAGCAGGCGATATGGTTGAAGTGGAACACGCAATCCTTGGAAAGAGGGTGCGTATGCCCCTTGCAGGCCCGGCTAACCGTCAGGGAAGGGTAGTGGGGGAGAATGCCCTCGGTGGCTCCCGACTCTACAAGGGGGTTTCAGGGTCTTCAATTGTAAAGGTCTTTGAAGCTGTCACAGGATCGACAGGCCTCTCTTTGAAGGGAGCTAAGGATGCAGGTTTTGCTGCCGATGCGGTGGTGGTACACAAGGCAAGCCACACTTCCTACTTCCCAGGTTCTGAGAAGGTGAGTCTGATGCTTATCTGGGATCGTACGAGCAAAAAAGTCCTTGGAGCACAGGTAGCAGGACGTGTAGGTGTGGATAAGCGCATTGATGTGATAGCAACTGCCATCGCAGGGGGTCTGACAATTGAGGACCTTGCAGAACTCGACCTTGCCTATGCCCCTCCCTTCAACTCACCCAACGGACCTGTCAATATGGCTGCCTTTACCGCAGAAAACCATCATAGCGGGTTCAGCCCCTCAGTATTGGCACAGGATGTGGAATCATTTGTCCTGGATAAGCAGCCGATTGTACTTGACTTGCGTGATCCCCTCAGTTTTGCCAAGGCGAGCCTAGAGGGTTCCAATAACCTGAGTCAGAGCTCCATCAGGGAAAATCTGGATCGGATTCCGCACGATCATCCGCTTCTTCTGATCAGTGATGATGGGCAGAAATTCCACGTCGCCTTGAGAATGCTCAAAGGTTCAGGTTTCGATCAGGTCTATACTGTAAGTGGGGGGTATCTCAGCCTTGAGAGGCATGCTCGTTCGATCGGGTACCAATACCTGAATGTGGGCCTGTTTCCTGTTGAACATAAGTCTGTTCATGAACCCAGTGTTACAGCTGACATCTCAGAGGTTTGTGATGGAGGGCCCGATAATCTAGCAAAGGACGGACCGATCATCCTGGATGTCCGTACCCCTATGGAATTTTCCATGGGTGCGTGCCCTGGTGCTATCAATGTGGAACTTGATAACCTCGGTCCATGGTCCCAGTCTATCGAGGACCATTCCCGCAAGATCATCCTCTATTGTGCTTCTGGAGCTCGCTCGAGTTACGGAGTGCGTATCCTCAAGCAGCTGGGCTTTACCAATGTGGAAAACGGCGGTGGGCTTCACGAGATGATGGCAAGCAAATATGTGAGCTGATTCACCTTAGCACAACCTCAATTTTCTATAGATTACCGGCTTTCTTCCTAGCGACAGAAAGCCGGTACTAGTATAGGTATCCAAACAAAACGCTTTGTCTGGGGTACGGGGGTTTGGAATCCCATTTGTTTGACTGGTCGGAGAGATACTAATTTTTCACAATTGTTTGACTGCTGGAGAAACCATGGGATATGATGAATCTACCAAAGTATGATGTATGCAGTTATCTCGACCGTTGCATGTATGACCTATCTCTTCCTTGGGTTTCTGCTTTTGGTGTTCGGGAAAAACTCTCAAGCCCAGAAGGCCTTCGTTGCACTCTGTGCAATGCTTGCAATCTGGTCATTTGGAAGCATCGGCATCCAGCTTTACCCTGCCAGCAGATGGACCTCTCTGTTTGAACGTATCTATTTCACCGGTTCCGAGCTCTTTGTCCTTGCGGGGATCATCTTCACGCTGATGCTCTCAAAAACAGGGAAAAACAAGGTATATCAAGCGATCCTGGCTTTGATCATACTGCGCATTACAGTCTATCAGATTGCCAACTGGGGATGGAATCTGCTTGCACGGGATTTCCCTGATGGGTTTTGGTTTTTGTCCCATCAAGTTGCATCTATGGCTGAAACAACTTTCATGCCGATTGTTGCCGTGCTCTGGAAGAGAAGTACAACGCTGCATCGGGAACAGATGCAGGCGAAGATACTTGCCATCAGCACGATTGTCGGTACGAGTATCGGCGTCGGTGTGGATTTCCTCTCAGGTGAGAAAGGCTACAACCCCATATCCTGTGTGATACCGGTGTTGTGGATGGTGGCCATCTGTTTTGCCATCATGCGCTACGGCATGATGCGATTTGCCCCTGCCCATGTGAATCGTGAGCTTATCCGGCATATGGACAGGGCTGTTTTTGTAATCGATTCCTCATGGAACATCACCGACCTCAATGATGCTGCCCTGTTCCTCATCGAACATGACGGTGCATTGAAACAGCCCATTCCCCTGGCAGATGTGTTTCTTGATGTCCAAACAATAATAAAGCGAACCAAGGCTGTTATGGATGCGAAAGACACGTACTTTACCCATACAGGGTTCCTGCGCACATCTAGGGGAAACTCGATACCTGTGGTGACGGGCTTTTCGCTCATACATGATAGTTGGGGCGATAGTATAGGGATATTGGGCATCTGCAATCCTCACCTGGACTTGCGAGCCTTCGTCAAACGATACTCCTTGAGTGAAAGACAGGCAGAGATAGCAAGGCATATCATAAGTGGAAAGTCCCAGGCCCAGACAGCTGATGCGCTGTTTATCTCCCTTGCCACTGTGAAAACCCACACCACCAGCTTGTATAACCGTCTTGGTATCTCCAGTCGCAGTGAGCTCTATGCCCTACTGCGAGGGGAAAGTCCATCCTGGATCACCTCTTCAAGAGAGGATTGACCCTGTAGTGCTTTTTTCTATTTGCGTTTTGGAATATACCTACAACCTAGGGTAATGCAGTCGCAAAAACCCCTCGGAACGGATCCGAGGGGTGGTATTCCTTCTAGGGAGTACAGGAGTTAGGGTACAGATGGTGCAAGCCAGGTCCCTCTTGAGGAGACGAAACTTCCTTCAACAGAGTAGTACCCAAGCACATCTGTTTCATTATCATTCGGACTGGTATGGGCTGGGATGACTGAAACTACCGTACCGCTGATCGTTCCCTTCACAAAGGATCCCAGGCCAGTGCCATACTTGGTGAAGGTAATGGAGACTCCTCCATCATCCGGCTCCACCAACTCTCCCCATCGCAATGTACCACCAGGACCATCATTGGGATTGTACAGGTTGCTGATACAGTCAAAGGTCTTGCGCTTTCCGTCCGCATCCTCAGTACAAGCCATAAATAGGGACCCGGTATAAGGGTTGCCCAATATGACATTTTCGTCATTGACTCCCCAGGCTCCAAACCCAGTCACCATATACCCATCTGCACTATCACCGTGCATTGGGTACAAATTGAAGTCTTCACCGACATCAAGAGGAACCGAAGAGGCTACCATAAAAGATCCTGGTTGGTAGTTGTCCGGACCATGTTCCATTATCATCTCAAAGTGGATTGGGATATCATAGCCTGGAAACGTGCCCATTGTAGCGAAACCGACGGAATGTTCTGCAGGGCCGCTTGCCATGTAGAGTTCCCAGACTTCTTCGGCATTGGCTTGGTTGGTTAACCTCAGTTCAATATAACCTCCGTTGCCTGCACTTTCATCCATTAGGAATGCTACCGTCCCTGAAGAGAACCAACCATCAGCCTTTTTCACTTTCACGGAGAGATTGTGTATTCCAAACGCCATTCCCTCCCCATCGACCTGGTAGGTTGAATCATACGCCCCTGCAATCTTCATACCATCGAGATACCACTGGTATGCAATACAGTCAGCAGGGGAGGCCGTAAAAGGTTGGAGGCTGTTCCTCTCCATGACATAATCGTCTGAATGAATGGTAACCTCGAATGGGTTGCAAAGGTTATTGACAATTGTGGCATTGATCCCTAGTGGTGAAATAGGGATTGTCTCTGATGCGGAACTAATCTGGTCGCAGAGAATCCTCACCTCATGGAAGTTCCCAGCAAACGGAGTGTCCCCATCCTTCAGTACATAGGTAAAGTCATAGTACCCCACAGCAAGATGATCAAGGGTGATAGTCGCCTCAGAGCCCGAGATAGTGATGTCTGAAGCGTCAATGGCTACTATACTTGCTCCTGTCTCAGGTGTCAGGAAGGCTTCGACTTGTGCAAGTCCAAGGAGGTTGCCTGTCCAGTCCAGGGTGAAACTGAACATTCCTTCTCCGACAATGGGAACTACAGAGATTGATGCT
>CAYMRN010000124.1:0-5500 GCA_964392855.1 uncultured Sphaerochaeta sp. | reverse complement strand
TCATCGCCCTGTCCAGGTGTCTTGTGTCATTGACATGCTTCATCTCCCATTCGAGTATGGGAGAGAGAAGACGGAGGGTTGGGCCGTATAGCTTTGTTGTCTCTTTGAAGTAAGCGAACTGCTCCTCAGTCCTTGTGTGCATAGCTGTCCTGAAGGAGCCGCTTTGTATCTTGATGACCTTGTACCCTAGAAAGCCCAATTCTCTGCGCAGCGTGTCGTTATAGGCTTCCAGAGCCTTCTTGCTGATGGTATAGGCTCCGTTAAAGGGTATGGATGGGAAGCGTCCAACCTCTGAACTGCAATTGATGATCCTTCCCTTGCCTGCAATAAGCAGGTCAAAGAAAACCCGGTTTGTCTGTATAGTTCCCATCAGGTTGACCGATAGTGCTTGTTCTATGAGGGTAGGGTCGATCTCAATGAGGGCGTGCATCGCAAAGATGCCGGCCATGTTGATGATGGCATCAAGATGGCCGGTTGTTGCCAAGACAACCTCTTTTGCCTGTATCAGTGAAGCTCTGTCGGTTATATCTGCCTGGATAGGGATGATATGATCATCCTCAAGCAAACTTCCTATATTAACATCGAGAGCAAAGACAGTGTAGCCTCGCCTGGCAAGTGCATATGTTACTGATCTGCCAAGGCCCCCGGCAGCACCTGTTATGAGAATATATTTCATGGGTGCATTGTAGCAAAGAACATCGGCAGAAAGAAGGTTCAAATCCACATTAAGGGAGTAAAGATGAGAAGACAGCACCCTGTTTCGGTGATTTCACCAAAACAGGGTGCTGTCATTTGCAACAAACTCTGCAATGCAAAAAAACTGTATCCCAGAAGATTACATGCCAGTCCAGGAGAGGCCTGCTGAGGCTGTCATGGTTGCTATGTTATTTGAGGAGTATAATTTTACACTTTCTGTCCACGTATCGGAGCTTTTGCTTTTTCCATCAGAGGTTCCGCCAAAGTAGCGGAGGGTCCCGAAGAGGGCAAACCCATTAGGAAGGTCGTAGGCCATGCGTAGTGAAGCATCAAGGATAGAACCTTTAAATGGATATGTTGCTCCATTAAGGAAGGATAAGTTAGCATAGGAGCCTGCAATATCAGCACTAAAGGTCAGGCCGAAGGGGAAGCGGTACTCACTATAGAGGGCAAGGGCAGGTACAATGCCGACGTTCTGGGCGACAAATGCTGGAGACCCGTCAAGGGGAACAAATCGGATGGAAACATTGCGGATCTGCATCGCCAGACCAAAACCCAAATAGGCATTGTCATACTTGCTCAACAGATCGTAGGTATAGGTAGCACGGTAGAAGGGGAAGCTGTAGGTCAGCTCCATGGATTCACCATTACTGTTAATCCCTGTAGCATATGGTACGTCAAAGGTTTTGTCTCCAATTTTTACAGTAGATCTAAAAGGCACATTCGTAACCAAGGTCAAGGGCTGGTAGGTGAGCCATACACGGTGATTGTCCCCTATGGTTGCACCAACGGCATACCTGCTGAATGGGTAGATGTTATCTTGTCCTCCCTGTTTGACAAAGTCGAAAACAGGTGCGCTTGCATTATCACCCTTTTTATAATTGTGCTTCAATATGCCAATGGTTCCCTGCTCTGTCTCAACAAAGGGCTTGAACGATGGTCCTGCAAAGAGAGATATGGATATGAGTGTGATCATGAGTATGATAGTGAGAAGTCTGCGCTTCATAATGCCTCCTAGTGATTGTGTTGTGAACAATAGTATTGGAAAGGGAGTATTAAGTCAATTAATAAGAATAGTTATTATTAAATAATTCGTCCACATTCAATCTTTCTTGCTGCATAGAAGCCCAAAAGGATATAGAGGCTGGTAAGGATGAATACAGCGACAAAGCCAATGGCTGCCACCAGAGCTCCTGCAAGGATGGGATAGAGGATGTTCATGATGGATCCTGCCCCTGCAAGGCCAGAGTAGAGAGGCCTGTTTTCATCAGAAGATATTTCCAGTAGTACTCCAGGGGCAACAATCTGATAGAGCGCTGCACTGCTTCCTGTTAGCAGGAAAACCAAAGAGAAGGTAACAGGTGATGACGATGCGAGAATAGCTACCGGAGGGATCGCAACACCCAGGCCTACGAACAGGTAGAGCAGTCTTCTGTAGCGTTGCCCCTTGGAGAGGAAGGTCAACAGCGTATTGGTAAGGAGGGACCCTGTCATCTGGACCAGCAGGAAGGTTCCTGTAAGGCTGCCGTCAATGGAGAACTTAGTCCTTGCAAAAAGAATGAGAAACGGGATGGTGGAGAGTATGACCCCACTTGTGTTGATAAGCAGCAGGTAGAGGCGCATATTCTTGTCCTCTTTGATGACTTGGCCAAAGGCAATGAATCGTTTGCCCAAGGGGAGCTTCTCCTTTACAGGGGCATCCTCCTCCTTGAGCATCCAGAACCCGATGGTAGCAAGGGCAAGGAGGGCACCTGCCAGCAGGAATAGGGTGGAGTAGTTCTTGGGGTAGGGAAGGGCAGAGAGTATTACCTTAACCAGCAGGGCGGAGGCGATGACCCCGACACTTGCGATGAGTTGCTTGGTGGTAAGTAACTTCTTCCTTTTGTTTGGTTCGATGCTCCGGCCCAGGATATCGGTATAGGAGATGTTGGCAAACGCACCGCTGAAAGAAAAAACAGTCATCAGACCCAGTATGGTCCAGACCTTCCAAAGTCCAACACCCGAAAGGGTGCGCAAGAAGACTCCCAGGACAATGAGGGCTGTGACCCTGAGGTATATGCCTGCAAGCAGGGCCGGTTTCTTTCTCCTAAGGGGAAAGATAATCCCAGCAAAGAGCAACTGCATGAAACTTGTGCCTCCGATCATGATGGAGGAGAGGATGCCCATATGCAACGATGTCGCACCGCTCTCTGCGAGCATGTTCGGTACAACGGTGTTGATATCTATGAAGTTCATAGTCAACGCGAGGAAAAGTGCATGCACAAGGAATGCTGTATAGTTGCGTCTCTGTATCTGCTGCTTATTCACGGTATCAGTCCTTTTATTGAATATACTCTATTAATGTGCAAACGCCTATATTTGGGTGCTTTGTAATGTGATGGGCAGAAGGGAAGGGCCCTGGCCCATAGGAAAAAAGTCAGTAATCTTCAGGAGTAATCTTTGCCGAGAGACCCATTTTCTTTGTTTAAAACAAAATGATTGTGAAATAACCTAGGATGGAGTATTATTTACTATGTGGGGAGAGCTTTTGTTTTCCTCGATTTGTGCAGTTTTTCAGCATAATAATCTGTTAAAAGGAGTAATGATGAACACGCGTAAAGAAAAAGAGAAGTTGCAGAAGTACACCATTGGTTACTTGATTGCCATGGTTGTGATCTTTGTCGTTGTCCTGATAGGGGTACGCAGCCCTGGATTGAAAACAGTAGCTCTCATAGCCACTGTTGTCGTATTCGTAGCCCTTATCATACTGCAATGGCGAAAATCCACTGTTGTCAGCAGCCAAGAGTCAACTGCTTTACCTGTTGAAAAAACTCCGCCGAAGGCTGAGGTGGCAAAACCACCCAAAGCTGAAGAGAAGCTTTCACCAACTCCTGCAGCCAAGGCACCGGAGCCACCCAAGGAAGAAAAGAAGCCCGCACCCAAGGCAGAAGAGAAACCCGCTGCTTCCCCTGAGGTGAAGAAGGCTCCCAAGGTAGATGACAAACCTGCACCTCTACCAAAAACACAGGAGTTGCCCAAGGCAGGGAATATGCCGGCTTCCAAGGCTGAGGAGCCTAAGCCAAAAGCTGAAAAGCCCGCTTCCAAGGCTCCAGCTAAAAAACCAGCGTCAAAGGCAAAAACCACTTCTGCTAAAAAAGCACCAGCGGCTAAAAAGGCCCCTGCAAAGAAGAAATAGGCGTCAGATTGGGTTTGCTCGCTGACCGAATGATAGCAGATAGTCTGACCAGGCTACAGATTCAGGGATAACTGAACATCTGTAGCCTGGTCTTTTACCAGCAATTCGTACAATACAATAGTGCACAACCCTTTCCAGGAAAGGGTCTGTTTGGTATACTCGGGTAAGTAAAGTGTAATACTATGATTTACTAGGGAGGTACCATGATGCATAGCATTTCTGAAATATTACCATCGCTATATTGGATAGGAGCCAATGACAGGCGTCTTGAGAGGTTTGAGAATCTCTTTCCGATACCACAGGGTGTATCGTACAACTCCTACATGTTTTTGGACAAGAAGACTGCTTTGCTCGATACTGTAGACTCATCAGTGACACAGCAGTTCCTTGAGAACGCCACCCATGCCCTCAATGGAAGGCCTTTGGATTACCTGGTGGTGAACCATATGGAGCCCGACCACTGTGCCAATATAGAAGAGCTGGTCAGGCGCTACCCCGAGGTACAGGTTGTGGGGAACAAGAAGACCTTTGAGCTGTTCTCGCAGTTCTATACCCTCGATATCACAAAAAACCAATATCTGGTCAAGGAAGGGGATGTCCTTGATCTGGGGGAGCACAAGCTTCAGTTCTTCTTTGCACCGATGGTTCACTGGCCTGAGGTGATGCTCACCTATGAGCAGACAAAGAATATCCTTTTCTCTGCCGATGCCTTTGGCACTTTCGGTGCCTTGGGGGGAAACCTTTTTGTAGACCAAATCGAGTATGACCGGCACTTCCTATCCGAGACAAGACGCTATTATGCGAACATCATCGGCAAGTTCGGCTCCCAGGTCCAAGCCGCTTTCAAAAAGCTTCCCATCTCATCCATCTCCATGATATGCCCACTGCATGGGCCTATCTGGAGGAAGAATATCCAGTACATCTTTGATCTGTATACCAAATGGTCCACCTATACTGCTGAACGTGAAGGGGTGGTCATAGCCTATGCCTCTATGTACGGAAATACAGAGGGTGCGGCGAACAGTCTTGCCCTCTTGCTTTCAGAGCGTGGGGTAAAGGACATCAGGCTGTTTGATGTCTCGCGGACCCATATCTCCTATATTGTAGGCGAAATCTGGGAGAACAGCCATTTGGTGGTTGCTTCACCCACCTACAACATGCACCTCTACTCTGGGATGGCCAACCTGCTGGAGGACCTATCGGCCCTCGGCCTGAAAAATAGGAAAGTCGCCATCATAGGAAACCATAGTTGGGCAAGCGCGGCACAGAAGCGCATGGAAGAAATGATTGCTTCGCTAAAGGATTGTGAGATTCTGGCTTCGATGGATATCAAAAGCAGCCTCAAGGAAGAGCAGTTGCATGATTTGGTAGCTATGGCTGATGCGATAGCACGTTCTTTCAAAGAAAAACCCTCAGGATAGCATCCAAATACCTATGAGTTTTCAGTAGTAGCGAAGAGGGCGATCCTAGTGTAGGATTGCCCTCTTCTCCTTGGATCCTCGTGTATCTTTTGCTTTTCCCTTGTTTTGGATGTTCAGTGCTCTTCTGCTACCTGAGATACGCAACCTTTTTCTTGGCCAATATCTTCTGGACCACCAGCACAAGAATAAGGATGGAGATTCCTATGAA
>CAYMRN010000123.1:0-5518 GCA_964392855.1 uncultured Sphaerochaeta sp. | reverse complement strand
ATGGCAACCATCGCCTCAACGACGACCACTGCCCTGGGACAGATACAGGGGTCGTGTCTTCCCTCGATCACCAAATCAGTGGTGACATTCTCCTTGTCCACGGTCTTTTGGCTCTTTCCTATGGAAGCTGTCGGTCTGACTGCAGCCTGTAGGATGACCTCCTGGCCGCTGGATATGCCGCCGAGGATCCCCCCGCTATGGTTGGAGAGGAAGCCTTCGCTTGTCCTCTGGTCATTGAAGGCGCTTCCTCGCATCGAGGCAGAGGCAAACCCATCACCGAACTGGATCCCCTTGATGGCCCCTATACTCATCACCGCATGGGAGAGCAGGGCTTGCAACTTGCCGAACACCGGCTCCCCAAGTCCTGCTGGAAGGCCTTGCACGCGACACTCTATGATGCCTCCGATGCTATCCTGTTCCGAGCGGACCTCCTCTATGAGGGAGGCCATCTCTAGTGCAGCCTCCCTATCAGGGCAGGTGAGGGCGTTGTCGCACTCATCCCAGTTTCGCTTTGTAGCAATAATAGGGCCGACCTGCACCGTCCCTGCAAAGATGGTGATGCCATGCTGGGCGAGTATCTGCCTTGCCACAGCGCCTGCAGCCACACGGGCACTTGTCTCCCTGCCTGAGGACCGTCCCCCTCCCCGAATGTCCCGCACCCCGAATTTCTTGTAAAAGGTCCAGTCGGCATGTCCCGGGCGAAACAGGTCCTTGAGGTTCGAGTAGTCATACGATCGTTGGTTGGTGTTGTACAGCACCATGGCAAGCGGCGTGCCGGTGGTAAGCCCTTCATACATGCCAGAGAGGATGACCAGCTCATCCTGTTCATTTCGCTCGGTGCCTAGGGGGTTTCCCCCTGGCCTGCGACGCTTCATCTCACTTTGTATTGCCTCGAGGTCCAGCCTGAAGCCGGCTTCGATGCCATCGATGATGACACCCAGGCCCTCACCGTGGGATTCCCCGAATGTGGTTACGGTAAAAGCCGATCCAAAACTATTGTGACCCATGCATTAACTCCTCAGAAAGTCTGGAAAAAAGAAATTCAGCAGTATCGTTGATATCTGCATAAGGAGGTAATTCTACCACAATATGGGATAACTTTCCATAGAGGTCATCCCTATGCGCATAGAGCTCAGCAAATGATCGTTCAACGTTGAGCGGGTCCAGAAAGGGGGGGACTCCGCCTCTGAGGATTCGCTTGAGCAGAATATTTTGGGCAACCTTGAGGTAGACGATCTTCCCAGATGAGGCAATGAGGGAGCACAGGCGCTCGTTGTCACACGCCCCACCTCCCAGGCTGATGATGGTACTGCTGGGTTTCAAGTCAAGGAAAGCTTGTAGGGAAGCTACCTCCTGGGCCATGAAAGCCTCTTTTCCCTCTCTCTTGTACAGTTCTCTGATGGAGGGAAGCTCTGGGCGGTCAGCTAAGATGAGGTCATCGTTATCGATGCACGCAAAGCCCATCCTGTCTGCAACCAGCTTGGCCAAGCTGGTCTTGCCACTGTGCTTGATGCCACAGAAAAAGATGATGCCCACCGTTATGACCTATCAAACAGATCGGTCCACTCTGCACTGTAGGACTTGAGAACAGGTTTCCTGGCAGGGGTGTTGGCGTAGTAGGAGCTCCGTCTTCTCTGCTTGCGCTCAAGGCTAAGGCGCTCGGCCTTCATCTGATAGCGCGCCTCATGGAGGTTTTTTCGCACCTGCTCAAGGTTGTAGTTCACCTTAACAGTCTTCTTCAGGGCGTAATGGAAGGTGACGATCATGGCGTACCAGAACAGGGCAAGCAACAGAGGCTGGAAATCCATATAGGTGTAGGGCTCGACCCTGAACGTATCCAGCGAAGCGAGCGTGTAGAGCTTCAAGGCGTTTGGCCAGACAAGGAAGAGGGTGACTATGAGCGGCACCACCCAGTACAGGCCTTGACGGGAAAAGAGAAACCTGAGGCAGGCTGCAAACGCAAGAAAGTTCAAAAGTAGACAAACAATGGGTAGTCCATACGTCTCGATCATGATGCCTCCGCTTTCCAAGGGTGTTCTCCTATGATACCATAGCTACACTATTTGGGGAATAACTATGGAATTGGCAAATCACCTTGAACCGGAACAGTTGCAGCAGCGCAAGAAGAAGCGTAAAGGCGATGTGCGTGGCGCCTACTACCGCGACACCACTGCGATCATCCACTCCTCGCCCTTCCGAAGGCTCAAGCACAAGACCCAGGTCTTCTTCGCACCGAGCAATGACCATATCTGCACCCGCATGGAGCACTGCCTCCATGTCGCTTCCATAGCCTCCACCATCTGTCGTGGGCTCGGCCTCGATACGGAGCTTGCCTGGGCCATCGGCATGGGCCATGACCTTGGGCACACCCCCTTTGGCCACACAGGGGAGAAGATCATCTCCTCACTGATGCAGAAAGATGGGTTTGCCCCCTTTGAACATGAGCTGAACAGCTTGCGTGTCGTTGACTTCCTCTCAGAACATGGGCGGGGACTGAACCTGACCTATGCTGTCAGGGATGGCATTGTCTGCCATAACGGTGAGAGCCTTGTGCAGTCTATCATGCCCACCTTTGCGATACGGGACCTAGACCTTGTGCAATCACGAAACAAGCTCATTCCCGCCACCTATGAGGCGGCAGTGGTGCGATTCAGCGACTCCATAGCCTACATCGGAAGGGATTTCGAGGATGCCACAAGGCTGAACATCATCAACAAAGAGCAGTTGCCTCCTCTTGTAGAGGAGCGTTTGGGCAGGACGAATGCCCAGATGATCGATACCTTGGTAAATGATGTCATCGAGCACTCCAACAGCAAGGATGGCATCTGCTTCAGTGACCACTCTTTTGAGGCCATCTCCGCGATGATAGCCTTCAACTATGCCAACATCTACAAAAGCCACCTGCTGGAAGGGTATGAGCGTTATTTTACGCGCCTGATCACCCTTATCGTCGACTATCTGAAGATGCTCCGAGAGACCTGCGGTTTTGATGAGGATCTCTATGCCTCAGAAAAAAATATGCTTGCCATGGGCTTCTACCACCATTTGGTGGATATGCATGAGAGCTATCTAGATCATGATGGCTCCCTCGATCGTCTTGTGTTTGACTATGTTGCTGGAATGAGTGACAATTTCGCCTTGGATTGTGCCAACGAGATACTCAAGCCCGAGCACCTCAACGACTCCATCACGCTTTCGCTTACCGGCAAGTGGTTTGATGCGAGATAGCTATGCAAGTTCCTTGCCCAGCTGCTGGATCTCCGCAATGAACTGACCGAGGTCATCGAAGGCCTTGTATACCGCTGCAAAGCGCACATAGGCGACCAGGTTGACCTCCTTGAGCTGCTTGAGGGTCTCATCTCCGATGTCTGATGAGGTTATCTCCCGCTTGCTGCCGACCTTGAGCATGATGGAATCCTCAATATTGTGCAGCAGCGTCTCCACCGTGCTTTCGCTTATGTCCAGCTTGTCTGTGCAGGTGCGAATTCCCCTGCCTATCTTGTTCAGGTCAAAGCGTTCACGCCGACCATCCCGCTTGATGACCATCAGCGGCTTGTCTTCGATATGTTCGTAGCTGGTGAAGCGGTAGCCGCATGTATTGCACTCCCGCCGTCTTCTGATGGCGGTTCCGCTGGCATTCTGACGGGATTCCAAGACCTTGTCATTCATCTTTTCACACTGGGGACATCTCATGACGTTCCTCCTGACTCCAGTATAGCCACACAACGGGGATTTTTCAACATCTAGTGTTGTTCAGGTTGCATACATTGACTTTATGGGAAGATAGGACACTAGACACTGGCCAAATGGTGCATGCTTGTCTGCATAGGGGATCTATGACGGTAAACGCTCGAGTAGGGAAGGCTCTTTGTAGTAGTATGATATTTTGTAATTTTTCCGACAATAGTAGCATATGTTGTTGTAATTAAGCTCTACTTGTGATTATAATAACATTATTCAAGGAGCATACCATGGCAGAGTCAGTTAGCAGTTGTGTCAAGAGAATCGTAGACAAGTCCCCCTTCATACATGAGATGCTCATCAATGGCATTCTCTCCTTCAGCAACTATGCCCAGGCTATCCTGCCTGAGGTGGAGAAAGCCTATGGCAAGGAAGTCAGAAGCTCTGCGATCGTCATGGCCCTGAGGCGGTATGGTGACGAGCTGAAGTCTCGTACCATACAAGATGAGTACAGCAGTGTCGAATACGGCATCGTGATGAAGACCAACATCTTCGACCTGAACCTCGTCAGGCGGGATAGTTTCATCAGCAAGCTTGGCTCCCTCTACGGTCAGGTATCGACTGAAAAGGGTGATTTCTTGAACATCACCATAGGAAGCCATGAGGTCTCTCTCGCTGTAAGTGAGAAATATCGCTCTCTGGTGACCGAGCTTGCCAAGGATGAAGAGGTCCTGCATGAGATGGATGACCTTGTTGCCCTTTCGCTGGTCTTCACCGGGGATTTCCTGCAGACACCCGGGGTGGTCTATGAGGCAGTGCGCCGCCTTGCCTGGGAGCAGATCAATGTCATTGAGATAGTCTCCACCATGAATGAGCTGACCTTTGTCATCAAGAGGGAGGACTCCATGAAGGCCTTTGATGTGCTGCAGGGTTTCCTCGGTGCACAATAGGGCTGTCCACCTGATAACAGGGGAGTATGACAGTGGGAAGACGACTGCCCTGCTCTCGTTCCTGCAAGAGAAAAACTACCCTGACCACCATCTTTGTGGCTTCGTTTCCCTTGCAAATGCAGAAAAAACCTGTTATAGACTTACAGACCTCTTTTCTGGAGAAAAGCGGGTGGTCCTTTCTGAGCAGAGCATACCCTCCGGACGCAAAAGGGGAAGGTTCTTTGTTGATGATGCCGCTTTTGCCTGGGCAAACGCCCAGATAGTAGACCGCCTCAACTCTGCAAGGCTTGTCGTCTTTGATGAAGTCGGAAGGTTTGAGCTTGAGGGTGGGGGATTTGACCCCTCTTTGGTGAGAGCACTTGCAACCTGTGTGGACATTGTTGCTACCGTGCGCCTTCCCTTTCTCCAAGAGGTGATCGATCACTATGGCCTTGCTAGATATGACCTGACTATCCAGTGGCTATGATCGAAGGTAAGGATGGTTGACGATGAATGAACTCCTATGGTTTTTGCTCCTGGTCCTGGATTTTGCAGCGATTATGCTTGCCTTTCGGTTTTGGGGGAAGTTGGGTCTCTATATCTGGATCCCCATCAGCATCATCCTTGCCAATATCCAGGTTACCAAGAATGTGAATATATTCGGCATTGAGGCGACACTGGGCAATATTGTCTATGCGACCAGCTTCTTGGTCACCGATATCCTAAGTGAGATATATGGCAAGAAGGAGTCGGCCAAGGCGGTCAAGTTCGGCTTCTTTGCACTGCTTTCCATGACTATTCTCATGCAGGTCGCCCTTTTGTTCGAACCCTCATCATCAGACATTGCACACCCCGCCCTGCAGACAATATTTGGCCTTATGCCACGCATCGCCATGGGCTCCCTCGTG
>CAYMRN010000122.1:0-5610 GCA_964392855.1 uncultured Sphaerochaeta sp. | reverse complement strand
GGGACCTTCCTGTTTCATTTTAGCCTTGCTGAGGTACATGGCACTGTCAGCACGGTGGATGACATGGATGAGTCGCTCCTTTTTCTTGGGAATGTAGAGGTCCCACCCGACAGCCACTGTATAGAGTTTCTTTTGGTGTTTGAAGAACTCGGTAATGGTATTGGCAAGCCTTTCCAGATGGTCATCCCTGATAGTGTGGACGAAGGCAACAAACTCGTCGCCGCCAATACGAAACATCTCGGAATGTTCGGGCAAAAGCTTGAGGATGGAGGTGGTGAAGTCCTGCAGAGCAAAATCCCCCGCCTTGTGCCCTTTTGTATCATTGATACGCTTCAGGTCATTGATATCCATCACCAGAACTCCCAGTACCCCTGCCTTGGAGGAAGGATTGCTTATCTCATCGAGTCTCTTGTCGTACGCAGAGCGGTTGCCCAGGCCTGTCAGAGAGTCTGTATAGGCCATTGAAAGTAGTACCTGTTCCTTGAGGATGCTTCGCGTCTTTGCATTCAGCATCTTGGCACTGTGCCAGAAAAGGATAGCGGCACTCACGCTCATGCTGAAATGAAGCAAGAGTGGGCTATCAAGCTTGATGTTGAAAATGAGCAGACCCTCTTCTATCAGGATAGTGGCGAGCAGGATGCCCATAGCAAGGATGAAAGAGGTGAGATCGGCCTCGCCTCTCACATAACAGGCTATGAGTATGCCAAATAGCACCAGAAGGAATATCCCCAACGATAGACCGGAGATGAGCAGCAAGTCGGTATATTGGAGGATTCCTCCTAGTTGGAGGACGCCTCCAGCTATATAGGCGAGCGGAAACAGGAGGGATATGGTTCGCATCTTGGTAACAGCTTTTCCCACATTGTAGGAGGTGCAGACATAGTTTACCAAAAAGAAGGGAAGAAGATACAGCGCTATGAAACTGAGGTTCATGGGGAGGGCAGGGTTGCGGATGATCACGAGTTTGCTGGTGCTTTGCGAAAAGACCCAAGATCCTAGGCAGGCTTCCAGCCATCCGAAGTAGATGAAGCTGTCCCGCTCTTTTCCCTTGTGCATGCCAAATGGCACGATGATGCATACAAACCCCACAAACATGAGGGTATAGCCAAAGATCAAAGAGGGCCACTGTGCATGCTTACGCAGTATGAGGGAGGCTTTGCTTCCCATCACAGGGGCTTTTACGTTTCCTGCAAAGGGTGTATTGGAAGTGTAGCGATAGGATAGGGCCAGCTCCTTTCCCTTTGCCTCGTCAGGGATCCTGATGAAGTTTGCAAAGTTTCCCCCAAATACTGGCCTTGCCCACCCTTTGCCAGGCCCCTCAAGGGAGTAGATCTTCTCGCCAGCAAGGAAAACGTCCAAAGCCGCCATGCTGCTCTCCACATTGAGACAGGCATTGGTGTTTGGGAAGACCGGAGGCAGGATGGTGGTGAGGGTACAGGTCCTTCCTATCAGAGGCTTGGGGAATGCATAGGGCAAGGAGACGTCTCTGGCAAGTAACTCGCCATCGAGATAGGCATCCCAGCCATGGTCCAAGGTTAGGGTATATTCATTGTCCAGGGGCTCGACTTGAAGGAAGGAGTCCAGATGGAGGGCAAGGACAAACATGAGCACTACTAGAAAGAGCAGGATGTATGTTACCTGTTTGAAGGTAACTGGTTTGCTATGCATCAAAAGCACCTCGGGTTTGATTATTTGCTGATGGGCTTGACTTCAGGATGACCCTTTTCGTTAAGTTTTCTCTCTATCAGCTTGTCCTTCTCCAGCTTGAGTATGAGATTCCCTACTGTTTTATAGCTGCTGCGTTCAATAGTGCGGCTCTTGTCCATCTGATGGAACTTGATGCCGATCATGCTCACCAGTATCCAGGTATCTGGTTCCAAGGAGTCAATCACCTTTTTCATAATTGATTCCACCAGCTTGTCATTGCGCTTGGTGTTGTTTGCTTCAGGTTTTTCTTTTTCCTTTCCCTTTGGTGCGCTGGCCTTTGGCTCTTCTGTTTTAGGCTTGGTCAGAAAGGACTCCAAAATGAGTATCTCATCGCAACTGTTGTTGAAGATAGGCTTGTCGCTGACCGCTTCCTTGGTGACAAGGTAGACTTCCTTACCGTATTTTCTCAGCGTCTCCATAATGACGGTAAAATCAGAGTCTGAAGTTATGAACACATAGCGGTCGATGATGGGACTCTGGGTAATGATGGTTTCCAACGCTTCCAAAGAGATGATGAGGTCGGCCCTGTTTTTGTAATTTGTGGTGATGGAAGGGGTGTCGCGTATGTTGAAATTGTACTCTGCAAGTTGTTTTTCCAGCTTTTTTATGGAGGCTGCATTCCCACAGGCCAGCTTGATGACAAAGATATTCTCCTCATCAGGACTTGCATTGTGCTTGAGGGTGAGTTCGTCAAAAAGACTTTTCAGATCCAGGCTTGCCGGAATGTTTTCCAGGTCAATATAAATGGCATTGTTCTTCCTTTTCATCAGTTTGCTCCCTTTGTTTTGTCCTTTTGCAATTGTACTACAGATTCCCGCAGGCATAAAGGACGAACATGGATACTTGTAGAGTACGCCTGGCACTGGCACCTGATATGCCAATTTCCCCTTTGGTCTCTCTCTATTTCCTTATGCTAGAAGGGCTCAGGTGAGGTGAAAGTGAGCTTTTCCTTGGTATGAGGATGAATGAAAGAGAGGAAGGAGGCGTGCAGGCAGAGCCTTTCCCCCTCTTTACCTGTCCCATAGAGGCTATCACCCACTATTGCATGACCGATGCCCTTGGGATGGGAGCTATGTACCCTCAGTTGGTGCGTCCTGCCTGTAAGGGGGGTGAAGTGTACACGGGATACCAGCCCTTGAGGGGAGGTTTCCACTCTGATTTTCCTCCATAGGGTAGTTCCCCATTTGCCCCTCTTTTCATCGTATATCTGGTAGGGCCTACGCTCAACATCGAGGCGGAAGGGAAGCTGTATCTCCCCACCTTCAGCCTTGACCACACCTTCAAGGAGTGCGACATACTCTTTTTCCACCTCTTGGTTCATGAACTGCATCGAGAGGCTTCTATGGGTCTCCTTGTCCAAGGCGAGGAGCAGCAGTCCTGAGGTGTCCATGTCCAGACGATGGACAGCACACTGCCTAGGTGCGGAGGGAAAGAGCCTTCTCACTCGGCTTTCCACACTATCTTGCTTGTCCGCGCCTCTTCCAGGGACCGAGAGAAGGCCCCCTTCCTTATTTACTACAAGCAGTGATTCGTCGCAGTAGACGATGTCCACTCCTAGCATATGCTTGAGAAGGGGCTGGCACTTATCATCACAAGGGCCGTAGAAGACCTTATGCTCCCTGCTCCCTGACCGGTTGGGCTTCCCATAATAGAACTCAGCCATGCTGATGGGCCTGAGGCCATGGCCAAAGGCCCAATGCAGCAGCTTGGGAGCACAACAATCCCCTGTGCCTGTGGGAGGGAGCTTTGAGCCAAAGATATCTGCAAAGGACCTGGTCTTTGTATCGATACACTTGAATTGGTAGAGAGCATAGAGCTCTTGCAGTACGCTCTGTGAGATAGCCTTCCTCTCTTGGACAAGGGAAGAGACATCGCTGCAGCCCACGTGGTTGATTTTCGCTGTCAAATCGTGCAGAAGCTCATCGTTTTTTTCTACTATCTGGGCAAATACCGAGGGATCGATAACCGGTCCTACCCACCCAGGGATGAGCCACGCTCCATCGT
Source organism: uncultured Sphaerochaeta sp. (assembly GCA_964392855.1). Lineage (GTDB taxonomy): Bacteria > Spirochaetota > Spirochaetia > Sphaerochaetales > Sphaerochaetaceae > Sphaerochaeta. Next base: position 1,899 of record CAYMRN010000122.1, on the reverse strand, counting down.
ACTGGCCGGAGAAGGCCTTGAGGACTATTTCGGTCCCTTCGCTGTCTTCACAGACCAGGACGCCGAACATCTGACCCATTGCCGGTCCGAACAGGTAGTCGGTGGATATGCATTTATCCCCCTCATAATCGAGAGCTTTGTGCAGGTCGAGGGCCTCTTGCAGAAGAAGGGCGGCTTCTTTTGCCTTGCAGGTAGGTAAGGGTGGGTTCATAGCGTTTTCAGTATGGACCAGATTGGAGGAAAATTGGAAGCTTGGAAACATATGAGTGCATACAATTCATTGGTAAAAGCATACTAACTGGGTAAGGTTCTTGTACAAATGCACCTTCATGGCTTGAAGCTGAGCTGGATCTCTACTTCACATCATCAAAAGCACAGAGGTCTCAAGTTGTTGGTTCTCTGTCTTATCCTTGTTCACCCAGTTTAAACCATAGAGCTCAAGGGCGATGACAACAACAATGGCAAGCACGAACAGTATTGTGATTATATTCCTTTTATGCATTGCTTGCCCTCCTATTGCCTGACTTGTCTTGTAATCTTTCTTTCGAGATAGCACCTGACAGGACCTAGGATGCCATCACTTTTGTCATCGTGTGGTTACCATCTAACTTTTTTCATCACTCCAACCATGTTTAGGGAGTCAGTATCCTTCATTGGGGCAGTAATGACACCTTGGTAAAATGCTTCCATAGAAATGGCATATGAAAACCAATAGAGCTCTGGAACATCACTTACAGTGAATATGGATAAATGAGTATCTGCTGCATCTCTGGAAAGGAAAAGGCTAAAGGCTGCATCATTTGGTGACTCAAAGTAATCAGCATTGGTAATAACAATATACTTGCCTGAAACCGGGTCAAGTATTTCAACAATAGCCTCTTGTATCATACCAGTTTTGTCCCGATCAGTTGCTTTGTCGGTAAACCATATGCTTTTTATGATATTGGTATCCAATGGCTCTAGAGTAACAATACCTTTTTCAACAGTCTGGCTAAACATTGTATGAAATTCCCATGTTCCACTAAACGCAAATAATGATGAAATACTCATGACCAGTGCGATATTCAGTGCTAAGATCTTTTTTACCATGTTTTTACCCCAATACTATTTATAGTCTATCACACCTTCCTTCTGTGGCAAGTCAGGGGCAAGCTGCGGTAATGCAGTTTTGTTGTTCTGGTCGATGGCTTTGAAAACTCCCATAACCTTTGTGATACCTGAGATTGCGTCAAGAATGCTTAGAGAGGACAGCATCTCTTTCTTGTCAGGTCTTCCTCCATTTTGGGGGTGTTTTCTCTCTGAAAAATATCCTATAAATCTTGCAAATATCATCATCTTACTAGAGACGTTTTTCATCCTTGATGATACACTTTAGCCAGGTATAGATTAGAGGATCATGATAGTGGTTTTGCTTGGATGAATTGCTCTAATCGAAGAAGGTTCCTATGGAACATACATCTACAAAACAACAATATACAGTTGAAGACGGTGACCCTCCGCTTATAGGCAAGGGCATGCTTTCCAGCATGTCACAGAGTGTCCCAAAACTAAGCGGTTCCACACGAGGCAGAGCACGCTCTGAGACTTCCCGTTTGGACCGATCCACCAAGTTCAGAAAAACCTATTTTCCGGACGCGACGGCAAAGATGTGGAATGACTGGCACTGGCAAGTCTCCCATCGAATCACCACCCTAAGTCAGATCTCCCGTTTCCTTACGCTTAGCTCTGAAGAGCAACAGGCCCTCGAACATGCACAGTCCAGCTTTCCTTTCTCAGTTACCCCCTATTACCTCAGTCTGATCGATCCCAATGACCAACATAGTGCCCTACGCAAGAGTGTAATCCCCTCCATCCTTGAGTCCTTCACTTCTCCTGGCGAAAGTGAAGATCCCTTGCATG
>CAYMRN010000121.1:0-5629 GCA_964392855.1 uncultured Sphaerochaeta sp. | reverse complement strand
TACATCTTGCAAAAAGACAAAGGATACAAGCATGAGTTCACCAATTTACGTAACCTCTGAAGTCGGAAACCTCACAAGGGTGCTATTGCATCGTCCTGGCAGGGAGCTTGAGTCCCTTACTCCGCAGTATCTTGATTCCATGCTGTTCGAAGATATTCCCTTCCTCGCCCAGATGCAGAACGAACATGATATGTTCGCTGATTTGCTGAGGGAGCAAGGGTGCACTGTCCATTACATCGAAACGCTCTTGGAAGAGGTCTTTGCAGACAAGCAACAAAGGGAGCTTGCAGTTGCACACCTGGTGGGTTGTTCACACACATTCTCCCCTTCCCTCAAAGAGATACTAGCAGACCACCTTGGCTCAGCAAGCGCCAAGGCCTTGGTTGCATATTGCATAGGGGGTCTGCTCAAGAGTGAAATTGATGACAAGGTCAAACATAAGACCCTCTCCTACTATATCCGCGACACCTTCCCCTACTACATCCCCCCGCTGCCGAATCTCTACTTTACCCGTGACCCTGCAACTGTTGTCGGAGGAGGGGTGGCCATACATGTGATGAAGACCGAGTCAAGAAGAAGGGAGAACTGGCTGCTCTCCCTGATCGCCAGGCATAATCCCCTTTTCGCCCAAGCTCGCATCCACAAGGACTACACGGCACAAAGCAGCATTGAGGGAGGGGATATCCTGATGCTCAATGAGAAGTGCGTGATATGCGGCAGCAGCGCACGAACTGAGGTCTGGGCGATAGAGGCCTTTGCAAAGAGGATGCTCTCCCCCATCGAGGAGGGTGGTGAGGGCCTTGAGGTGGTGCTGGTCATCCAAATCCCCTATACAAGGGCATATATGCACCTTGATACGGTTTTCACCATGGTTGACAGGGACGCCTTCTGCATGTTTGCCGGTATTGGCTCTGCCGTTAAGGTGTTCAGCATGAGACAGGGCAAGATGGGTAATCTCGATATCCAGGCAGAGCCTTCCCTCAAGCAGGCCTTGAAGAAAGCACTAGGGGTCCCCTCACTCAACATCATCAAAAGCGGAGGCAGTGATGCCATAGCCTCAGCTAGGGAGCAGTGGAACGACAGTACCAACACCTTGGCCATAGCACCGGGGAAAGTGGTCACCTACTGCAGGAACGTCGTATCCAACGAGGTGTTGCAGAAGCATGGCATTGAGGTACTGCCCATCAAGGGCTCGGAGCTGGTACGGGGAAGAGGGGGCCCGAGGTGCATGAGCATGCCCCTGTTTAGGGAGCGCCTATAAAGAATCCCCCTAAAAGAATCATGGCAATAGCCTGGTAAACTTGCAAGGGCCCCTACCTCTTGCCCTTGTCATAGATCTCCCCCAACGCCCTTGGGGGCTGGTTTGTCTTGGAGAAGAATACCAAAAGGACGAGAGTGAGCACATAGGGAAGAGTCAGCACCAAGTCACTGAAACTGCTGGGAAGCCCCAGGGTGTTGATAAGGACATAGCCACTTGAACGGGCAAATCCGAATATCAGGCAGGCCATAAGGGTGGGAAGTATCTTCCAGTTCCCAAAGATCAGGGCAGCAATGGCAAGGTAGCCAAAGCCCATGTAGATGCTTGGGGAGAAGTTGGTGGATATGGAGTAGGCAAAGCTCATTCCCCCAAGCCCTGCAAGACCACCTGATACCATCACAGCAGAGAATCTGATCCTCGTCACATTACCACCAGCGGCATCGACAGCATGGGGGTTGTCCCCACATGCACGAAGCCTCATGCCGTAGGGGGTCTTGTACAACACATACCAGGCAAGCAAGGCAACCGCAACTATGATGAACTGGAAGGGATAGACAGATCTGAACACAGCACCCAGAAGGGGAATTTTGGAGAGCAAGGGGAGGTCGATGCGGGGAGAGACTGCAAGCAAGAACTTGTTCGAAGGCTTTCCAAACACTGAAGTATTGATCTGATTGGTCAGAAAAGCCGTCAGCGAGACAGACAGCAAGTTGATCACCACACCGCTTATGACCTGGTTGGCCCGCATCTTGATGCAGAGCAGTGCGTGCAGCATCGCATACAGCGTGCCACCGGCCATTGCCGCCGCCATGGCGATATACATGGGTGTTGTCGAGTCGGAAGCAAAAGATGGGGATATGAAGGCAACTACCAGGCCTCCGCTAAAGGCTCCGAATCCAAGCAACCCTTCAAGGGCGAGGTTGGTGATGCCACTTCCCTCACTATAGATACCCCCTATGGCTATGATGAACAGAGGAAGGGCAAACGAGAGCCCTTCGATGATAATGCTAGACATGGGCAAGCACCTCCTCGTTGATCTGCTCAAGCTCAAGGCGATACTTTCTGACCAAGACACGTACAAATTCGCTACAGGCACTGAACAGCAAAAGAATGCCGGTGATGACGGAAGCTATCTCCCTGAGCACCCCTAAGGTAGAGGACATGTACGTTGTCCCGTTGGTGATGGTGGTGACCAGCAGTGATGCAAAGAGACAGCCCACAGGGGAAGAGTTTCCCAGGAGGGCTACTGCTATCGCATCAAATCCCAAGGGAGGTAGCACCTTGGGCTGGATGGATGCAAAGGTACCCAGATAGTACGAGACTCCGGCAAGCCCTGCCAAGGACCCACTGAGCACCATGGCAGTGATTACCGTCCTGCCGATCTGTATCCCAGCATACCTGGATGCACGGGCATTGAGCCCTACTGCCTTCAGCTCAAAGCCAAGACGCGAGCGGCTCAGCAAAAACTGCAAGAGGATGATCAGTAGGATGGCAAGAGGCAGGACCAGGGAGATGTTCATCTTCAGGTTACCCACCAGTGCATCAGAGAGGATGAGACGGGAGCTCTCATTGATCTTCACAGACTGGCGGGTCACAGGATCGACAAACCTTGTCTGGATGAAGAAGCTCACCGTATAGGAGATGATGTAGTTGAGCATGATGGAGGAGACCACTTCATTTGTGTTGAACCGATACTTCAGATACCCGATGAGGGCCCCCAGCAGAGCACCACAGCCTACCCCTACCAACAGGACCAGAGGTCTGGCGATGAGAGGAGGCAGGGTGGAATAGCCCACGAGCAGCGTCGCGACAAAGCCTGAGAATACCATCATCCCTGATACGCATATGTTGAACAGTCCGCTTTTGAATGCGATGGCAACTGCAAGGGAAGCAAATACCATGGGAGTGAGATAGTTGAGCAGGTTCATGAAATCAGTGAATATGTTCCTGTAGCCTGCATACCGGATCTTGGGCAGGAATCCTGCACCTTGGAGTATGCTCTTGTACGCAAGAAGGGGGTTATTGCCCAGGCTGAGCAACAGGATGGCCCCAACCAACAGGCTCAGGAAGATGGTAAAGAGTGCTACACTGAAGCTTTGGGTGCGCTCATTGCCCAGTAGGGCTACAAATACCCTCTTGGCTCTGATCCGGGCTGTTTTCATCTACTTCACCCCCATCATGTATTCACCAACTTGGTTGGCGCTTAGGGAGGAGGCGGGATAGATGTGCTGTAACTTACCGTTATACATCACCCCAATGGTATCACTGAGGCTCATGATCTCATCAAGTTCCAAGGAAACCAACAGGATGGCCTTGCCCTGGCTTCGCAAGGCAAGGATCTTTTCGTGGATATCCTCGATGGCCCCTATGTCCAGACCTCGGGTTGGCTGGACAAAGACCAACAGCTTGGAGTCCAGCTCTATCTCCCTGGCTATGATCGCCTTCTGCTGGTTTCCCCCGCTCATGCTCCTTGCCTGGGCTTTCACCCCTTCCCCGCTTCGAATGTCATACCGGCCTATGAGCTCTTCCCCGATGGAGGCAAACGCATCCATCTGGAGGATCCCATTTTTGCAGAAAGGCATCTGGTAATACCTCTTCAGGGCAAGGTTCTGTGCCAAGGTAAAGTCCAGGATAAGGCCGACCTCCTGTCTGTCTTCAGGGATATAGGCAATCCCCTGCTCGGTCCGTTTTCGAATCCCCATGTGGGTCATGTCCACACCATCCAAGAGAACAGACCCCCCACTTGATTCGATCATGCCCGCAATTGCGTCGGTCAGTTCCATCTGGCCATTACCTGATACTCCTGCTATGGCAAAGATCTCACCCTCGTGGACCGTGAAGCTTGCCCCTTTCACGGCAGCGAATCCATTGGGAAGGATGACGTCCAAGCCGGAGACCTGCAATATCTCTTTGCCAAAGGCAGGCTCTTCCTTCTCAAGGGAGAACAGCACGTCACGACCTACCATCATGTTGGCCATCTGGAGGGTGGTAGTCGTTGCGACATCCAATACGCCCTCCAGCTTGCCTTTGCATAGGACTGCGCAGCGGTCCGCCACCTGCTTGATCTCCTCCAACTTGTGGGAGATGAGAATGATGGTCTTGCCTCCGTCACGAAGGCTTCTGATGATCTGAAGGAGGGAGTCAATCTCCTGGGGAGTAAGGAGTGCAGTAGGCTCGTCAAATATAAGAATCTCAGCATTGCGGTAGAGCATCTTCAGGATCTCAACGCGCTGGCGCACTGAGACCGTAACATCCCCTATTTTCTGGGTGGGGTCGACCTCAAGGCCGTACTGCCTTGACAACTGCAGTATCTCTTTTTCAGCAGAGTGCATGTCGATAGTGGAGAATATGCCAAGTTTTCTTTTTATGGGCTCGATGCCGAGTATGATGTTTTCGGTTATGCTCTGGTTCTGCACAAGACGAAAATGCTGATGGACCATGCCGATATTCAGTCGGGTCGCATGGTTGGGGTTGGATATGGTCTCCTTGTTTCCCCTGATGAAGATCTCCCCCTCATCGGGTTCATATAATCCAAAGAGTATGCTCATCAAGGTTGATTTCCCTGCCCCATTCTCCCCTAGCAGGGCAAATATCTCCCCTTGTCGAATCTGCAAGGAGATATCGTCATTTGCAATGACTTTGGGAAATCGTTTGGTGATGTGCTTGAATTCCACAATGTAAGGCGATTCAGCAGGCATGCATCCTCCAAGATTACAGCAAGAGTCCATCCTCACGGCAACGTGAGGATGGACAAGGTGAGAAAGGTTATTTTACCACGAACTCTTCGGGGGTAAAGCCTCCGAAATTGGAAGCTGGGACCACCACACCATTCTTCAGCTTGGTGAAAGCCTCTTCGAGGACCCCTATGGTCGGATCTGACAACTGATGTCGTCCTTTTGCCTTCACATATCCTGTTGAGTTCGTATCGGCTTTCAACAGGACGTTGCCACCCTTGAAGGTCCCGTCCTCAATGGCCTGTAGGGCACGTTCAACGTTGACAGACATAACTTTAAGGGCGCTGGTGAGGATGATGTTCTTATCCCCGTAGGCACCATCATCCCACTGGTCTACGTCGCATCCGATGATCATAGCTTTGCCACTCTCCTTAGCTGCAGTGAAAACACCGTTTCCAGACCCTCCAGCGGCAACAAATATGATGTCGCACCCTTCGTTGATAAGGTTTTGGCCGACAATCTTGCCTGTGGACTCATCTGCAAAACTTCCTACATAGTTGCCACCGACATTGGCACCAGTCACATCGGTACCAGCCTGGGAAGCCAGTTCAACAATCTTTACAGATTTTCCCATGGATTCGTTGACATATTTCACCCCGGACTCAAACCCATACTGATAGTTTACGTTCGAAGGATA